>NZ_LT906470.1:107500-407500 GCF_900187285.1 Veillonella rodentium
GGACGAACCGCTGGTGTACCAATTATCCTGCCAAGGGTACAGTTGGGTAGCTACGTTCGGGACGGATAAACGCTGAAAGCATCTAAGCGTGAAACCAGCCTTGAGATGAGGTTTCTCATAGCGTAAGCTAGTAAGATCCCATGTAGACGACATGGTAGATAGGCCAGGTGTGGAAGAGCCGTGAGGCTTGGAGCTGACTGGTACTAATCGATCGAGGGCTTTACTTAAGCAGCGTAAAACACAATTAAGCAGAAATGTGCAATAAATATATATGACTTCTATGTGGTTTTCAGAGTACAAACTCTGACAGATTCAGTGGCGATAGCTATGAGGATCCACCTGTTCCCATCCCGAACACAGTAGTTAAGCTCATAAACGCCGAAAGTACTTGGCTGGAGACGGCCCGGGAGGATAGGAAGTCGCTGATTGAAGTAAAGGCACACCTGAGGGTGTGTCTTTTTTTTGTGTACATGACTTCCTTCTTCTCAGTGGTCCGATAAGCGGGACACTTGACATATAGAAGAAAATAGATATAATAATATATGAATAATTACTCATATATCGTTGAGTTTACGGGTCATATATGATTATGAGGTGATAGAATGACTCCTATAAGAACAATTGAACAAATTATTAAAGCTCCGGATATTCACTGGGTTGGAACTGGCTTCAGAGTACGCCAGTATTTCCCGAACGGTGATACATCACCTATGCTTGATCGTATGTCACCGTTCCTGCTGTTAGACTATAATGAACCATATTATTTTCAGGGCGGGCCTTTTAAAACCGGTGTAAATCCACATCCTCATAAGGGGTTTGAAACTGTTACATTCTGTTTCTCCGGCTCTATAGCGCACAAAGATACAGCCGGTAATACCGGTATCATTAATTCCGGTGATGTTCAATGGATGACTGCTGCACGTGGTATTCTTCACGAAGAATTTCATGAAACGGAATATGCAAAACGTGGTCGTTTATTCCATGCGTTACAACTTTGGATTAATCTTCCTGAACGATATAAAAATGATAATCCTAGCTATCAATATCTTTCAGCTGATATGATGGGATATTATCAATCTCTTGATGAAACAATCGAAGCTACGGTATATACCGGTACTTTCAGACATATTACAGGACCCGGTAAATCTTATACGCCAATGAATATTTATAAATTAAAATTACGACCTGATTCATCCATTTCTATTTCTGAACAGGCGACTTGGAACACGGGTTTTCTTGTGCTGTCCGGTTCGGGCTCCACTAATGGTGAAAGCTATACTACTGCAGATTTTGTTCTCTTTAATAATGATGGGGACTGCTTTGAAGTGGAAGCCGGTGATGAAGGTCTTGAACTCTTTGTTCTTTCCGGTGAACCAATTAATGAACCCGTCGTAAAACATGGGCCATTTGTGATGACCGACAGCACTGAACTTCTTCTAGCCTTTGGTGAATATAAACAGGGTAAATTCGGTCGGGAAGAAGATCTGATGTAAGGTTTCCCCCATATCTTTCAAAAGAAAGGTGTTACGACGGCTTATTTACCGACTTGTACGCGAGGTGAAACGGAAAGAATCATAGTTTATAAATATAGTCGATTCATGATACTTTTACAGTAACGACGTATGATAAGTATCGGAGTTCATAGAATGCAAATTTGTGTATTAAAATTAAGATAGTTAATCTTATTTATACAGATATTCATCATAGTTTTATACAAATATACATAACAGTTGTATCGGTATTTTATTATACATGCATCGATATATTGTTTTTATCGGTGATTTTTTATTATTGTGATTATTACGGTATGTAAAGAGAGGTTGAGAGTATGAAGAAGTTAACGGCTACGGCTATGTCTGTTGTGATGGCGGCGACGTTTGCGCCCGCAGTTATGCAGACGGCACCTGTTGTTGCGGCGTCCAATGCGGTGCAGACATTGGCGGGCGGCGCTGTTGCTATGGCGTATGTGAGCACAGCACTTAACAGAATGGATAATTCTCCGGAAGGTCAGAAAGAGAGTCTGGCGCGTGCTAAACAGCAAACCGGTTATTTGGAGGATAGTGCGGCACAAGAGCGTGTACAACGCATCATGAAGACTTTGGAGGCGACGCCTAGCGTGAAGCGTTCCTATGTGGTGTATGCGAACCCGAGTGAAGAATTCAACGCCTTTGCTACGATCGGTCGCGTTATGTCCGTCAATAAAGGGGCTCTCGACACACTTGACGACGATCAGCTGGCGTATGTTATGGCCCATGAAATCGCGCACGGCGAGCATAAGGATATCATCAACGGCGTAAAAAAACAGGTCGGTTTATCCACGGCTGTGGGTATTGCGGCCGGCGGTGGTGAAAGTGCGGCTATTTTATCTAATTTAGCGGGCAACTATTTGCAGAATCAGGTCTTTACAATGGGACAGGAAAAGGCGGCCGATGAATTAGGCTTCAAGATTATCAGCGAGTCACCGTATAATGTAGGCGGTTCAGCCGGTGCGATGGCGGTATTGCGCAATAAATACGGCGATCATTACCGTGAAGGGCTTTCACAGGTCATTGCGCCTAATAATCATCCTAAGACGAGCGACCGCGTAAATAATAACATCAGTCGTATGTATACATATTCCGGCAATCATGTAAATGTTTCGAACGGAACTGTTTATGTAAATGGAGATAATATTTATACACCGGCTAACAGCGGCCGTTATTCCGGCGAGGAACGGGCATACTATATGGCGGGGAAATTGGCTCGCCTGTATCATGATAATCAGGTCGGTCAGGGGTCCGCATCGTATAGCGGCGACACCGTTACCGTAGCGGGGCAATCCATCGTGACGACACCGGATTCCGATGTGGCGCTACAGGTGGCGACAAATCTTAATAATGCCTTTGCAAAACCGGCGGGCAAGGCGGTTACCGCCAAGAAACCTGTTAAGGTGAAAGCCGATAAAAAGAATGACGTTAAAAAGGCGGAGGTTAAGCAGAAGGATATAAAACAGAAAAATCTGAAGCAGAAGTCGGTAAAGCAAAAAGATACAACACGTGATGATTCCAGAAGAGGTAGTATAGATCGATAATCTAGATACGGATACACCGATAAATTGAATGCGCATAAAATAGATCGATAATCTAAATATAAATATACTGATGAATTAAATGCGGATAAATTATAAGCCAGATACGATTATATAAATTCATCTGATTTTAGCTAGTAAGCTTGAGTAGTTAGTTGATACAAATCAATTATGAATTAGAATCATTATGCTATAATATTGATTCATGTTTGCTCGTTTTTTATAAATACAGCTGTATTTATCGCTATCAGTACTATATAGAATATGAAAGTCGCAACCTTATTACGTCGACTTTACAGGAGGAATGCCTATTTTAGGGCATTCCTCTTTTTTTGTAAAAGTTAGCCTTTTGTAATTGTGGTTTTTCTGTTTCTATTTTTCCTACAAGAAACAACTGAAATTGATATACGTATAAGGGGTATAGGTTTATTGTACAGGCCTTTATTTTGTGTGATAATAACGGTGATTACAGACTAATCTAGATTTTCCGATGAAGGTTTATATGGATTTTTATATAAGAATTACTTAGATTTTTCTATTAAGAAATATTTAAGCTGTCTTATTACATGTTATTCGGATTTTCCAAATTTGGCTGTCTGCAGTAGATAAGTTCTTGTGGAGTCAGTAATAAAGCATATCTATTGCATGGATATGCTTTTTGTTATATCTAAAATGAACTATCTTACTGGTGTATAAAGTAATCTGATTTGTTAACAGTTTTTTTGATTAATGTGGTTAAATGCATGGAGGCTATTATGGAATATGCAATTCATTTATTTAATGCCGGCGGGGCCGTTATGTATCCTTTGGCTTTGTTTATGGTAGCGGCTTGGACAATTCTGTTTGAGCGCATACGCACCTATAGAAAGATCAACGATGAACTGAAGGCGCTGCATGCTTGCATTGATCAGGCTCAGACGGAAAAGAATTGGGACGTACTACAGCAGGCTATCGATAATGATCGACAGGAGTTATCTGTATTTATGGCACCTATTATTGACTCGGTTTATAATCTTGAAGGTTTGGAGAACCGCTTACAAGATGTGGTGGCTTATATGGATGCTCGTTTAAAACGTGGATTAAACTGGCTTAATATGATGGTTACGATGGCGCCTTTATTGGGGTTGTTAGGTACCGTAGTCGGCATGATTCGTTCCTTTGCGGCTGTGGGCGGTGATATCGGGGCGCCTACGGTCATTACCGGCGGTGTATCGGAGGCGTTGATTGCCACCGCGACGGGCTTATCCGTGGCGATTGTGGCGTTGGCTTTTTACAGTTGGTGTTCCGATAAGGTAAACACGAATATTTCTGTATTGGAACAAAATTTGGGATCTATTTTGGATATCTTTAACAGGAGTCATATGAAATGAAACGCAGTTCGATAGGTATACAAAAAGAACCGTCCATTATGATCATCCCTATGATTGATATTGTTTTTTTCCTCCTCGTGTTCTTCATGATGAGCACTTTGTATATGAATACGGAGGAGCAAATACCGTTGAATTTGCCTAAAGCATCATCATCGACGGCCAAGACGATTGAACCGGTTACCATTTCTCTCACAGCGACGCACAAGATGTATATTAATGAACGGGAAATTGTGCCTGCACAATTGGGGGCGGAAATTCAACAGCTGGTGTCAAAGGAGCCGCAACAGGCATTCGTCGTTCGCGCTTCAGAGGATGTGCCGTATAAAGATGTGATAGGAATCCTGGATAACCTCAAGTTGAGCGGCGCTAAATATGTCAGCGTTGCTACGGAACGGAAGTGATTCTATGCTGAATAAACGCTATAGAATTCCGTTGGCTGCAGCGATTGTGGTAAACCTCCTGTATTGGGGGTGGGTTGGCGATTGGGCACAGCATTTGAAAGATTTCAGCCATACTCATAAGGACCTGGTTGTTGATTTGGACATGAGTCAATATGAGGAGCCGGAAAAGAAGCAGGCTGAAAAGAAGGAAACACCATTGCCGACAGACCATGGCCCGGCCGGCGGCAAATCGGGTGCTGTACTGCCTGATTTATCCGGAAAGCCTGCACCGGGGCCGAAAGATCGTAATCCCTATTTAGGCGGTAACGAACCGGCACCGGTTAATGTAAATGGTAATATCAACGCACCGGTAGGAAACCCGGGGCAACATAATCAGCCCGGACCGGGTATAAGTCGCACTAAGGGGCATGGAGGCTTTGAAGATGAGGGAAAAGGTCCTTCCTATGGTCCTCCGGGACCGGATTCTCAACCGGGTAAAGGTACGTTTAATACGGCTGAATATATGAAACGAGTTAGAGAGAATACGGTTATGCCTGATCAGGCTATTAGAAGGGGTATAACCGGTACTGTAACATTTAAGGTTGTTTTTGATTCCAACGGCAATTTCGATTCTGCAGAGATAATTAATAGTAGTGGATCAAGTCTTTTGGATAAAGCGGGATATGCCTTAGTGTCGAGCCAAGGGGGGATAGAAAATTCAACAGGAGAATCTATCTCTATTGAAGTAGATGTGGTGTATAAGTTCAAATAATGTATTTGGGGATATAAGATTATGTGTATATTAAGGTGTGTATAGGGAGGTATAATCATGTATAATACCCGTAGAAAGGCATTATGTGTAAGTATTTTAGCGGTATTATTAGAGATTCAGGTCGGTGTGGCGGCTGATATTTCGGAGCAGGATGTCAAGGAGGTTCATACGGTAAATGTCACGGCTAACCGTACGGAGCAGCTTGATTTGGATACGCCGGCGGCTACGAGCGTAATCACGCATGAGGATTTGAAGAATAGCGGTGCTAAAAATGCATTTGATGCTGTTACCGATATACCCGGTGTTACGTCGTTTTCCTATGGTGCATCCGGCTTTGAATACGGGGCAATGGATAGTCGTACTAATATCCGCGGTCTTGAAAGAGGTGCTTTAATTCTCGTTAATGGAGTGCCTGTAAATCTTAACGGTAAAGGGGGTCTTAGTTCCATCCCTGTAGCATCTATCGATCATATTGAGGTGGTAAAAGGTGCGGCATCTGTATTATATGGTTCTGAAGCATTGGGCGGTGTTGTGAACGTTATTACGAAATCGCCTGATAAGGAGGGGGGCAGCGTTTCCGTCGGCATCGGTAATATGGGTAGTAAAAGTTATAATGTTTCCTATGGTACACCAAAGTTTTTTGTCGCTGTAGATCGTAATTATTTCGGCCGTCAAGATCCGTCAACACCGGTTCGCTCTGATATAGGACTTCGTAAGAAGGGGTATGAATACTATACGGCTCGTGAAAAGGGGAATACATTAGGCCTATTCTTCAGCGGCAAGTTATCTGATCATTGGACGTTAAATTACAGTCGTTCCGAGTCAAAATCCGCATTTACTCAACTTAGTACGGAGAGCAATACGATAAAGCGTGCAAAGCATTCCACGACATATAAATATAAAGACGATAAGAATATAGCATCATTGATATATAAAAATGGAACCACGACGGGCACAATCTTTTATAATGATCGGGATTTGAGCGGATGGAATCGCGTTCATAGCAGTCATATTTATAAGCCTAGCGACAGCGAATATATTGCTCGTCAATATGGCATTGATATTCAACATGAATGGAACTTTAGAGGCGGTAAGGATTATTTAATCGCCGGTATATTGGGAAAACGGGAGACATATAAGACGGAGTCCGGGCCTGTTTATGCAAATCCTCATCGTAGCAGTTATGCTGTTTATGGCAGTTATTCTTATCAGATAAATCCGAAGTGGACAACTATTTTAGGCCTTCGCTATACGGATATTAAGGATCCTGTAAAAGATCAACATGTACTTACGCCTCAATTCCAGATGCTTCACTCTATCAATAAGGAGTCCTCTCTTTATGTAAATGTGGGGAAAGCATTTACTATGCCTAATTTGGGCGACACTTTTAAACGGGTAAGTAATCAATTTCATTCCGTAAGTGGTCGGAATTTGAAGCCTGAAGAGGGTTGGAATTATGAATTAGGGTATAAACATATTTCCAAGAAAGATAGTTGGAAAATAGCTCTATTCTATATGGACTTTAAAAATTTCTTCGCATGGAAGCCTGATACAGATGGCAGGATGACAATTCGTGTCAATGGAGGACGTTACCGTAATGCAGGTATAGAAGCCGAATATGGGCGATTATTATCCGATCGATTGAAGTTTAATGTTGGTGTATCCTATTCGAATCCGAAACAGATGGAAATCGATCAGTCTTATTGGAAGCAAGCTAATCCGAAATTACAATTTACCGGTGGATTGCATTATACGAGTCCTACGTGGCTTGCAGGCACATCCTTTAATTTTGTGACGAAACGCATGAAAAACCGGGATGGCGGCATCAACCCTAATCTCGTGGCGTGGAATGCGTATGTAGGGTATCAATTTAATGAATCCTCATCGCTACGCATTGATGCGCGAAATATTCTTAACCGTCATAATGTTATTTCCAATGGAGATTGGGAATACTGGGATGAACCTTTCAACTATCAGATTACTTATACTCAAAAATTCTAATGTATCAATATTCTACATTAGAAGGCATATTGATATTGTTTAGATGCATAGTTTTAAGCCGTTCATAGACTTTCATAAGGAGTGACATCATGAAATATAAGAGATGGTATTATATTTTAAGTTTGATATTTCTCCTTTGTTGTTGCCTTACTGGATGCGGTCCGAGCGTAGAACCCGGAAATACCGTATATAATAGAACTGTAAAAAGTGCGGACGGTGCTATGGTGGCTGTACCGGATCATCCAAAACGCATTATAGCCTTGTCTTCAGCATATAATACGATTTTACTTGGCCTCGTAGATACGGATCGTTTTGCCGGTATCAGTTCTTTGTCAACGTATGAACAGTACTCGATGGAGGCGGAAAAGGCGAAACAGGTTAAGACTCGAATGCGCTCCTATTCATTAGAGCGCATCATCGCATTACATCCGGATTTGGTAATTGCCCCTGAATATATAACAAGTGATGTCATTGAAGGCCTACGGCATGTGGGGATCCCTACGGTCGTCGTTAATACAGGAAAAACGGTGGATGAAGTGATTCACAATGTACAGGATATTTCTGAAATCGTTAATGAAGCTGAGATCGGACGGGAACATGTGGATACAATTCATAAGCAAATTGCTGAGCTTGACAGACTGGGAAAGACTATCCCTTTGAATGAACGTCGTCGCGTTTTATTTGTCTCCTCCATGGATGGAT
This sequence comes from Veillonella rodentium, assembly GCF_900187285.1. Taxonomy (NCBI): domain Bacteria; kingdom Bacillati; phylum Bacillota; class Negativicutes; order Veillonellales; family Veillonellaceae; genus Veillonella; species Veillonella rodentium. The sequence continues at coordinate 115,793 of NZ_LT906470.1, forward strand.
ATACGGGAACGGGCAGTTTATTTGATGATATGTGCCGCTATATGAGCATTTATAATGCACCGTCTGCGGCTGGATATGCGCCTCATACATCGTTTACGGATGAACGGGTCATAGAGATGAATCCGGACTATATTTTTATTCCTTCTTATAAGGGCATGGATAAAGGCTTGTCAGATAGATTTTTGAATACACCGGCCTTCCAATCGTTGACGGCGATGAAAAATAATCAAGTTCAGTCTTTGCCCGCTTCATATTTATATGCGTCAAATCAACATATCGGGGAAGCGATGCTTTCTATTATGTATATTGTGTATCCCCAATTAGAAAGGAAGTCTCATGAATAAACGGCATCAAGGATATACGGCGGCAGCCTTAATCGGAGCCGCATTAGGTATATGTGTCATCTTGGCCCTGCATGTAGGCACGATTATGATACCCGTCGGCGGCGGTCTGCAGAGTATCCTGCACGGAATCGGGATTCCGATCTCATTTGCGGAGCCTATCAGTGCGGAGCAGGAGTCAGTGTTGTGGTTTATTCGCATGCCGCGTCTCATGATCGGCTTATTGGTCGGTGCCGCATTGGCCTTAGCCGGTGCCGTCATGCAGGGGGTATTTTCGAATCCTTTGGCGGATCCCGGCATCATGGGTGTTTCCGCAGGGGCCTCACTGGGGGCCGTTATCGCCATCGCATTGGGGATGACTTCACTTGGCATGTTCTATATGCCTTTATTCGCTTTTGTAGGCGCCTTTGTGTCCGTGGGAATTACGATTATGCTGACATGGCGCAATAATCGCCTCGATACGACGACCTTACTGCTCGCCGGCGTAGCGGTCAGCATGCTGCTGGGGGCTTTCACATCGGGCATATTGACGATGATTAACGAATATCGCCTCAGAGAATTTCTGTTCTGGATGGTGGGCGGCCTCGATTTCAGACGTTGGGACCATGTCCTGCTCGCAGTGGGACCGATTATGGTCGGCAGCGTCATTCTTATGATGCTGGGCCGCCATCTGAACGTGCTCGTTCTGGGCGATACGGAGGCCCGTGCATTGGGGTTGCCCGTGATGCTGTACAGGATTTTATTTCTGTTCCTGGCGTCGCTCATTACGGCGACCGCCGTATGCGTGAGCGGTTCCATCGGCTTTGTGGGCCTTGTGGTACCGCATATCGTGAGACTGCTGGTCGGGCCCGATCATCGCATATTGCTGCCTATGTCCGCCGTGGGCGGAGCGCTGTTTCTGGTATTCTGTGATACCTTGGGCCGCGTCGTGGCACAGCCGGTGGAAATCCGTGTCGGCATCATGACGGCATTGCTCGGGGCGCCGTATTTCCTATATTTACTGCATCGTTTGCGCCGTAAGGGAGGGGTATGATGAAACTGGATGTTCAGAACGTATCTGTCTCGTTAGGGGGCCGTACGATTGTGAAAGACGCGTCTCTCGGCGTGCAGGCGGGGGAATTTGTAGGCATCATCGGGCCTAACGGTTCCGGTAAAACGACGATGATGAAAGCCTTGCGCGGTTTGTATCCCCTTGAGAAAGGACACATTCTATGGGACGGGGACGATCTGTCGTCCATGAAAGAAAAGGAAATCGCCCGCCGGGTAGCGTATATGCAGCAGTCCGTAGACGTTTCCTTCGGTTACGAAGCGCAGGATATCGTGATGACCGCCCGTTATCCGTATTTGAAATGGTGGCAGCAGGAGGGCGTTGACGATCACCGCATTGTGGAAGAGGCGATGAAGGAAACCGGTGTATGGCATTTGAGAGAACGCTCCATTCAATCGTTGAGCGGCGGTGAGCGACAGCGCGTATTTTTTGCGAAGGTCTTGGCGCAACAGACGGAAGTGCTGCTCCTCGATGAACCGACGGCGGCGCTCGATCTTGTCTATGCGGATGACATTTTCTATCAGGGGCGCAGGTTCTGTGAGCAGGGGAAAACGATTTTAATCGTCGTTCATGATTTGGAACTGGCCGCAAAATACTGTACGAAACTGGTACTTATTTCGGGCGGTGAAATTATGGCGACCGGAAATCCTCGCGATGTGTTGACGGCGGATCATCTGCACAGCGCCTTTCACCTTTCGTCGGCCGTATACGATGACCCGTATTTCAAGCAGCAGCGCATTTACATATTTCCTAAAGGGACGACGGATATTACGCCGTACCGGCGCAGTACGGAGATAGATGAATCCATGTCTATATTTATAGAAAGGACAACATTATGAATGAAATAATAATCACGGATGGCGCACCGCGCCAGAGATGCGACAGAATTCAGGACGTAACGCCTATATCTGTAGAAAGGACTGCGCTATGAAAGACATGGGTATGAAATCCATCGGCATAAAACAAACATGGAGTATATTCGGTATTATTTTTATGCTGATGTTTCTGCTATGCGGGTGCGGTCCGGAGCAAAGTAATCAGCAGAATACAGGGGCTTTCACCATGACGGATGCGAGGGGTACCGCGGTCAACATATCGGAACGGCCGCAGCGCATCGTGCCGATCGGTGTCAGTACGGAGGATATCGTGTTGTCCATGGTGACACCGGACAGAGTGGCGGCCATAGGAACGTTGCCTAACAATGTGCCCGATGCATCGAGTCATGTCAAGGGGCGCGTGAAATCCAGCAGCGAATCCCTGTTATCGGTCAAACCGGACCTGGTCATCATGCCAGACTGGGTATCGCCGGAGAATATAAACGAAATACGAGGTATGAATATACCTTTATACGTATATAAAACGCCGGGAACGGTGAAAGAGGCAAAAGAGGTGATGGGTGAGATTGCCAAGGTACTGAAAGCATCCGATAATTCCCTGATTGCAGCCATGGATAAGGATCTGGCCGAAATCGACGGCATTGTAACATCTCATGCAGATGGAGCGCAACCGGTAGCCGTACTCTACACGAGATTGGGTGTGACCGGCGGCAAAGGCTCCACCTTTGATGATATGTGCGGGTATATGCATGTCAAAAATGGTGCCGCTGCAATCGGTTTGGGCCTCACGGATAACGGAACGAGGGAGGATTTGATACGGATCAATCCGGATGTGATAATCATTCCTTCGGAGGCTTATAATCAGGACCAATATTCTGAGGTGAATATGGATCAGCTATACTCGGATCCCGCGTTGCAGGGGGTGAAAGCGATTCAGAATCATCGAGTGTATACGGTGGATGCGCGCATGCTCATGAGTTATTCTCAGTTCATGACGAAGGCGATGCTCGATATGACGCGTTATATTTACAATGTACAGTGATGTATACCCGACGATGTATATATATCGATTCGGTTGCATATTTTTGGTGTGTGTTTAGTAATGTGGAGGTTATGATGAAAGCATTTAAACATCAGAAATTAGCCGCTTACGTGGCGATGATCTTAGTCAGCGGCTGTATGTTTACGGTTCCCGGGGTGCAAGGTGAGGAACCTGATGACGTGAAAGAGACTCATACTGTTGTCGTTACGGCGACGAGAAGCGAGCAGGAGCTTTCAAAAGTACCTGCCAGCGTAGCGGTTGTCAGCGGAGACGATGTGAGAGAACGTCATGCGACGAATATGAATGAAGCGTTGCGCATAGCGCCGGGCGTGGATATCAATACATACGGCGGCGGTGTAGGGTATACGAATTCCAATGTGTTCCGTATCAACGGATCCAATCAGGTTCTATATATGGTGGATGGCATCAACATGAATGCGGCCGGAGTTAATCCGCCGATGACGATTCTTAAAAACATGGAAGGCATAGAACGCATTGAAGTATTGCGCGGGGCGGCGTCCACATTGTACGGGTCCGGTGCTGTAGGCGGCGTCGTTAACGTAATTACCGCGAAGCCTGAGCAGGGCGTCAGAACAAAGGCCCGTATCATGGGCGGCAGCTATGATCTGGAGCAGTACGCGTTGATGAATGAAGGTCGTCAGGATAGATGGTACTGGCGTTTAGGTTATGAAAAGGACATCATCGGAAGTTATAAGGATGCCCATCATGTGCGTATTCCGCAACATGGAAACGGTCATAACATGTCTTTTATGATCGGTAATGAAATCGATAAGAATAATGATGTGCGCATTTCTTATGATACATATCGCGGCGATGTGATGTATTCCAATCATTTGGGGCAGTTGAATCAACTCAGATACGGCCATGAAGCCAATGACTCCCTTCGCGCCGTATGGAACAGCAAGATCAACGATAAGTGGAGTCATCAGTTATATGGCATGAATAATCACTATAAAACGATTTATGACGGATACACGACGGACGTAAAAACACGTGCTGTCGGGGATCAGGTGACATTCCGCAGCAAGGATCATACCGTTATAGGTGGCTTTGACTGGCGTCAGGACAAGGTCCTCAACATGAACGGTGTCAAGTTGACGAACAGTTCGTACTACGTGCAGGATGCCTGGAAATTCGCGCCTAAATGGACGTTGACACCGGGCGTTCGCGTGGACCATCATTCCGCATTCGGAACGCATACGTCGCCACATGTATCCTTAGGGTATGATGTGAATGAGCGCACCAATGTGTATGTAGCGTATAATGAATATTTCTTGGCACCGGCTCCGTATCAGTTGTTTGACGGGTATAACGGTAATCGGAACTTGAAACCTGAAAGCGGTCGTGAATGGGATCTCGGTGTACATCATAAGTTCGGACGTACGTGGAACGGAAATCTTAACTTCTTCACGCGCCGCACGAAGGATAAGATCGGTTGGGTTATGACGGATCCGGCGACTTTTACAGGCCAATATCGCAATTTTGATACGGAACGGGCCCATGGCGTATCGGTAGATTTACGCAAGCAGTTGACGAATCATCTGTCCGCTCGCGTCGGCTATACCTATACGCACATTGATGCGACTCCGACACGACGTGCCAATGTGGACGGATACGTGCCGAAACATGCGGTCAATGCGGGTCTCGACTATAATGATGCCAAGTGGGACGCTCATCTTGATATTCGCGGGAATATTGACCGTCCGGGCACCGGGGCGAATGCATTCCCTAAATCGACGTACTGGATTACGGATCTCAGCGCCAACTATCGCGTCAATGACAATATAACCGTATTCGGGCGCGTGAATAATCTCTTCAACACGTACTATGCGGAACAGTCCAATGTCCGTTATGGTAACCCCGGCGACTGGTGGACCGGTCAAGGTCGCAACTTCAGAGTCGGCATGGAGGTTACGTTCTGATCCATTTATCAGACGCCGTTCAGAGGCCGTAATGTCACATAAGGCGGCATTGTGAAAGTTTGATATACTTCACTATATAGCGTCGTACAGGGCCGTGGCGCATAGGGGATGAGCATTGGTATCATAAATCATTCAGAAAAGGTTGTTAGTATAGTCCTTGCAAAAGAGAGAGCCTTGTCTGCGAGCAGAAAAGTGTAGATTTTATCACCTTAAAGCACTATAATATATGATATATGTGTTGCTACTTGTATGATCAGAGGCGTAAATTGTATTAAAGAGGAGTTGGATTGTACTATGACGGAACAACCAATCTTATCCCCTTATATGATGGCTCGCAAGCCGTCAGGGATTCGACTAGGACAAATTAAATTTTTAGAGCGTAAGAACCCGCCGATTCTGGTGAACGGTTCCATCGGCAATGTTATGCGTCCTATGCATCCCGCCATGCAGCGTCGTTTATTTAATCTGGGCGGACCGGACAGTCCGTTTCAATCGGGTATTGTTCCGTATGTGCCGACGACGGGAACCGAGGAATGCCGGGAAGCGTTCCTTCATATTCTGCGCAGTCAGGGCTTTGATACGACGGGACTTGATGTGCTTGTTACGGATGGGGCATCGATGGCGATGGAAATCATCATGCTCGGTGTCTGCGGCGGTGCCGGAGAAGAGGAACGCCCTCTGTTGATGTTCAATCCGTCTTATACAAATTATGATGCGGTAGGCCATCGCATCGGACGTAAAACGGTTACCGTTGAGCGCGAACTCAATGAAGAAGGCGAATTTGAACTGCCGTCCGTAGAAACGGTGGAGCAGCGCATCATAGAAACGAAACCGGGTGCACTGCTCATCATTCCTTACGATAATCCTACGGGACAGCTGTTCAGCAAGGAAACCCTTATCGAATATACGAAGTTATGTGTTAAGCATAATTTGTGGATCATCTCCGATGAGGCGTATCGTGAACTGGCTTATGAAAAAGGCAAGGAAACATCGAGTATCTGGGCGTTAACCGATAAGGACGTGCCGGGCATTGAAGGCCGCCGAATCAGCCTTGAAACGGCCAGCAAGGTATGGAATGCGTGCGGACTGCGCATAGGGGCCATCATTACGGATAACAAGATGTGCTATGAAAAGTCCGTTGCCGAATATACGGCGAATTTGAGTGCCAATACATTGGGGCAATATATCTTCGGTGCACTGGCTCATGAGTCGCATGCACAGCTGCACAACTGGTATGAACAACAGCGGGATTACTACCGTAAGATGATTTTTGAGCTCCATAAAGGCTTCAAAGAGGTGGAACCGAACTTTATCGTGTCCAGACCGCAAGCGTCCATTTACTTCGTCATCGACGTGCGGAATGAAGCGAAACCGGGCTTTGACGGCGTAGAGTTTGCGTCCTGGTGCGCCGAACACGGTGCGGTCAGCCTGGATGACGGCAAGGAATATACATTGCTCATGGCGCCGCTGAACGGCTTCTACAGCGGTCGCGGCAAGGAAGACAATCCGGGCAGAACACAGCTTCGCGTGTCGTTCTGTGAAGATCCGGAACTGTTGCGCTTGGCACCGGAATTGTTATCTAAACTGTTCAGAGCCTATGAGGCACAACGGACGGAATAATCATATTGAAAATAAAAGTGCTCTACGTTTACAACACTCGTAAACGTAGAGCACTTTTCTGTTTAAAGGCCCGCAGTGAATGTATTCATGATTAGATCTGTAGCATGATATCCTGCAGTATCTGATCAATTTCCATATGATTGTCTCTCAGTAATTTATCGGGATCATATCTGTCATAGAAGCCTTTTTGAATGCCGTAGTTCATGACCTTGATGTTCTGCCTGCCATAGTATGCGGCAATTTTCTGTCCGAAGCCGCCGTCAATGACGCCGTCCTCCAGCGTGATGATGAGAGAATGGTTTTCCTGTAATCGGTCGAGCAGAGCCGTATCCGGTTCCGATATCAAAAGCGGCTTTATCACGGTCGGTGTGATAGCATGTTTTGCTTTCACCGCTTCGGCCAGGGAAATGGCACGCCGGTAAAAGTTACCGACACCTATAATGGCGATTTTACTGCCCTCCCGGACGGTTTCCCAGCTGCGGAGACTAACATCCGTAATGCCTTGTGTCCGAAGAGGCTCGTGAGTCGGTGTCCCTACGGGAACCCGTATGGCGACAGGATAATCATGATGCTGCAAGCCGAACTGAATGGACGCCTGTAATTCTTCCACAGTGGCGGGCGCAATATAGGTCAGATTCGGGATGTTGGTGAGCATAGGAATATCGCTGAATCCCAGATGCGTGATGTCCTTTGTACCGTAAATGGAGGCGCGATATACGAGAATCAAAGCGTTGCTGTTGTTAATGCATACGTCGTTTACCAGCTGATCGTAAGCCCGTTGCAGGAATGTGCTGTATATCGGTAAAATCGGCTTTGCATCGGCGCGAGCGATGCCGGCCGACAGAGTCACGGCATGTTCCTCGGCGATGCCCACATCGATATATTGAGCGCCCAATTTCTGACGAACCTCAGGCGTCAGACAAAATCCGCCGGGCGTGGCCGCCGTGATGAGGCAGGCCGATTTGTTCGCTTCCAACTCGGCAATCAATTCCTTTGCAGCGATAGCTTCGTATGTGTTATTATAATTTTTATTGACTACGCCTGTGGTGACGTCGAATGATGACGGATTGTGAAAGTCTTCCGGTGCCATTTCCGCCGCTGTATAACCGAACCCTTTCGTCGTGCGGATATGCAAGATGACGGGGCGCGGATAATTTATTACTGATTTAAATTCCGCGATCAATGATAAAATCGAGTTGCCTTCTTCGATATAGCGGTAATCAAAGCCGAGAGCTTTAAATATATTGTTCGTACAAGTTCCGTTCGTGTCCCGCAATTCTTTTAAATGTGTGTACAAACCGCCGTGATTTTCGGCGATGGACCGGTCGTTATCGTTGATGATCACGATGCAGTTGGACCGTAGCGTAGCGAGATGATTTAAGGCCTCAAAGGCCTCGCCGCCGGATAATGCGCCATCCCCGATGAGCGCGATGATATTTTCCCTTGTTTTATTGAGGTCGCGACCGATTACGAGCCCGCATGCCAGACTTAGAGCGGTGGATGCGTGCCCCAGGTGAAACAGATCGCAGTTACTTTCACGTGGATTACTGTAACCTGAAACAGTGCTGAATTTATTTTCCTGCGTGAACCCTTCGAGCCTGTCGGTCAATATTTTGTGGGCGTAACTCTGGTGGGATATGTCAAATATGATCTTGTCGCCGGGGCAGTTAAATACGTAGTGAAGCGCAAGAATAATGTCTGTGGCGCCCAATGATGGACCTACGTGGCCGCCTCGAATCGATGTTCTGTGAATGATTGCCTCGCGTATTTCCCGTGCTATTTCCAGTAACTCTGCTTCGGTGCATTGTTTTAAATCACCGGCTGAATGTATTTGTGAAAGCTTCATGTTGTTACCTAAACTTTATTTTGCTGTCTAAATGAGACTTCTATTAGTAAATGGTAGAGATGATTTGTGTTCATAGGTGAAAAAAATATGAATACTGTCTATTATTATAACATGAGATGAAGTTGATTATTATAGTATGAGATAAAGTCGATTATCGGTAGAGAATTTAACGGGAAAATTTCAGATAAATCATGAAAAATAAATGAAACTGTGTTATCATAGAAGATATAATTCAGTTTGTTCGTTACATTTATTAAGAGAGGAAAAATCTATGAATAAACAGTGGGTTAGTCCCCCGTTATTAGTACAGGCCTTAATGATTATCGTCGATTATATTGCTATTGTATGTGGCATTATTTCCGCATATAATATCAGAACCGCATTGCCGTTCTGGAATGGTGCTAATAGTTTACATGTAGATTTTTTCTATGGATATGTTATTACCCCTATAGTGTTTATTATCGTGCTGTTATTAAACAGTGCATATAATATGGATAAGGCCTATTGGGATAAGATTAAAATTATATTTCGGTCCATAACAATCGGTATAGTTGTATCCATCGTTCTGATGTATGCGGGGCATATTATCGACAATGTATCCCGTTTATTTGTCGGCTTATCTTATATATTTATACTGTTATATGTTATCGTTTTACGATATATATTAGTACAAATATTGATAAAGCTGAAATTATTATATATTCCGATTTTATTGGTCGGAGCGGGAAAAACGGCGGAATTAGTTGATCGATATCATGACAGAATGCTTATTAATTACTATAAAATTATCGGCTTTGTGGACGATAATCCGAAGTCCTCATTATTAGCGCAAAAGTATCCGCGTTTGGGCGGCTTTAATGACGTGGAGGCCGTCATTAAAAGATATAACGTATCCACTGTATTGGTGTGTGCTCCCGGTCTTGAATCAAAAAAATTAGTGTCCTTAATTAACCGCTTACAGCTGCTTGTAAAAAGGGTTTCCTTCGTACCGGAGCTGTTCGGATTGCCGGCCAGCAATATTTCGGCTCGCGGCATGATGGAGGAACAGGCCGTCGTATTGCGGGTGCAGAACAATTTAGCGCGTAAGTCCAACCGCATCATGAAACGCATCTTTGATATCGTGGCTACCGTCTGCGGCGGTATCTTGATCTTGCCGATTATCGCTGTCGTGGCGGTGTTGATTTATCTCGACTCTCCGGGACCTATCGTGTTCGGCCATAAACGGGTCGGTCAGGGCGGCAAGGAATTTTTCTGCTATAAATTCAGATCCATGGTTCCCAATGCGCAGGAAGCGTTGGAAATTTATTTAAAAGAACATCCGGAAGCTCGCGAAGAATGGGAACGGGACTTCAAGTTAAAGGATGATCCGCGGGTTACAAGAATCGGAAAATTCCTGCGCAAGACCAGCCTCGATGAACTGCCGCAGCTATGGAATGTCCTCATGGGCGATATGAGCCTTGTGGGACCGCGTCCTATCGTTCGAGATGAAATCGTAAAATACGGCGATTATATCAATGATTTCTATCTTGTACCGCCCGGCATTACCGGTGTGTGGCAGGTCAGCGGTCGCAGTGATACCACCTATGAAGAACGGGTGTTAATGGACTCCTGGTATGTGCATAACTGGTCCGTGTGGATTGATATTGTATATTTGATAAAAACGGTATTGGCCGTTGTGAAGGGAAAGGGAGCGTATTAATGATATACGATTATTTAGTTGTAGGGGCGGGCCCGTTCGGTGCCGTATTTGCTCATGAGGCGCACAAGCGCGGTAAATCCGTTCTCGTCATCGATCGACGTCATCATGTGGCGGGTAATTTATATTGTGAAAGCAAGGATGATGTCAATATTCATGTATATGGTGCCCATATTTTTCATACATCGATGAAGCATGTGTGGGAGTATGTGAACCGGTTTGCCGAATTCAATCACTATGTGAACAGTCCGGTAGCGAATTATAAGGGCGAGATGTACAATTTGCCGTTCAACATGAATACATTCTCCAAGATGTGGAACATACGCACGCCGAAAGAGGCGGAGGCGATCATTACGGAGCAATGTCAGGTAATTACGGGCGAGCCGAAGAACCTTGAGGAGCAGGCAATCAGCCTTGTTGGTACGGATATTTATGAAAAGCTTATCAAGGGCTATACGGAGAAACAATGGGGCCGTAAATGCACGGAACTGCCTGCTTTCATCATTAAACGATTACCTGTGCGTTATACATACGATAATAACTATTTTAATGATCGCTTCCAAGGTATTCCTATGGGCGGTTATACGAAGATGATTGAGCGTATGCTGGACGGTATCGAGGTGCGATTGGGCGTAGATTTCCTTACGCATCGCGATGAATATGAAAGCATAGCGAAAAAGATTATTTATACGGGCCCTATCGATGAATATTTCGAGTATTCTGAAGGAATATTGGAATACAGAGGTCTTCATTTTGAAACAGAGCGTCTCGAAGAAGAAAACCATCAAGGTGTGGCCGTTGTGAACTATACGGAAGCGGATATCCCGTATACCCGTATCATCGAGCATAAGCACTTTGAATTCGGTACGCAGCCCGTTACCTATGTGACGAAAGAATATCCGAAAGACTGGAAAATAGGTGAAGAAGCGTATTATCCCGTAAATGATGTAAAGAATTTGGATTTATACGCCAAGTACGTAAAAAAAGCCGAAGCGGAGACGAAGGTAATCTTCGGAGGCCGCTTAGGGGAATATAAATATTACGATATGGATAAGGTCATTGCGAGTGCGTTGGCACTGGTTGAAAGAGAATTGGTTTAATTATCTTTTTACAGGTTACAAATATATTTGATGTATTACATTAATTTGTAAATTGTGAGTTGTAGTTGTCTTGATATGCTGTAACTGTTGAACGTGTGTAAGAAAATATATAGTGTGTGTAAGGAGCACAACAGTGAATATAAAAATTTTAGTAGCCACTCATAAGCAATATTGGATGCCGACAGATTCTGTCTATATGCCAATCCATGTGGGGAGAGCGGGCAAATCTGACATTGGTTATATTGGAGATCATACGGGGGACAATATCTCCGAGAAAAACGCAAATTACTGCGAGTTGACGGGTTTATATTGGGCATGGAAGAATCTTGAGGCGGATTATATCGGTCTTGTTCATTACAGACGATATTTTACGCGTAAAGAGGTGCGTTCTGTAGAGGATAAAAAGAACCAGATCCTCACCGGCGAGGAATGGGAAACATTGCTTTCACAATACCCTGTGGTGGTAGCGGATAAGCGCAAATATTATATTGAAACGAACAGGTCTCATTACAACAATGCTCATCATAGTGAAGGCCTTGATGTGGCGGAGCAGATCATCGCTGAGCGATATCCTGAATACAGTGCCGCTTTCACGACGGTCTGCAATCGTACATGGGCGCATATGTTCAATATGTTTGTGATGCGTCGGGATTTGTATAATCAGTATTGTGAATGGATGTTCTCCATATTGGCTGAGCTGGAAATGCGCGTGGATATTTCCGGTTATGATGCGTACGAATCGCGTATTTACGGATTTGTCAGCGAAATTCTGCTCGATGTGTGGCTCGAAGCGAATCGCATTGAGTATAAGGAACAAAATGTATCCTTTATGGAGCCGCAGAACTGGGTGAAAAAAGGAAGTGCTTTTTTGTTTAGGAAGATTGGCTGGAAAAATAAAAATCGTTAATGTTATAGAAGAGTTAAAATATGTAAATAATAGATAGGATTTATGTATGACACGATTAAGCTTGCAGGAAATTCAACAGGAAGAATTAAATTTACTGCTGCAATTTCAGGAGTTTTGTAAAAAAAATAATTTGATATATTATTTGTGTGGTGGAACGCTGTTAGGTGCAGTAAGACATAAAGGCTTTATCCCTTGGGATGATGATATTGATGTATCTATGCCGCGTCCTGACTATGATAGAATGATTCAGATTGTTCGAAATAAAGAGACCGATTTACAAATTAGGGCGTTTGAACTTGGCGATTTCGAGTTCCCTTATGCAAAGCTTATTAATCCTAATTTAGAAATAAAGTTAGAGTACTCAACAAGTAAGGCGGCTTATCTTTGGTTGGATATTTTTCCTATTGATGGGTTGCCGGATTCTTTAAAAGAAACGGAAGTTCTTTATAAGAAGGTACATTATTTGTTAATGTTGTTGAAAATAACTAAAGCAAAACTTGGTACAGGAAAATCTTTCTTTAAGAAAATAATTAAACTAGTTATACAACCTTTACTTAAACTATATGGTGAGAAACGATTAGCGAATCATCTTAAATCTTTAGCATTGGCTAGTCCTTATGTAGATGCAAAATGGGTCGGTGGAGTTACTTGGGGATTGAATGGAATAGGAGAAAGAGTACCTAAGAACGAATTTGAGAAGACTGTGCTTCTTGAGTTTGAGGGAGTACAATTACCTACTTTTTCATGTTGGGAAACGTATCTACAGGGAATGTATGGTGATTATATGAAATTACCACCCGAGGAAAAACGATTTACTCATGAAATGAAAGTATATAGAGTTGGTACAAATAAGTAGTCTGCTTTCGGAGATTGATAAAGCGGTATATATGTAGGAGTGCTATAATGAATATAGTATTGTTGATTGCAGGTGGTGTGGGAAGTCGTTTTGGGGCTAATATTCCTAAGCAATTTGTAGAAATTAATAATAAGCCAATTATTGCTTATACGTTGGAAACGTTTCAAAAAGCTATTGAGATTGATCAAATTATAGTTGTTTCTGTAGCTGGATGGGAAGATTATATAGAAAGATTAAAAGATACTTTTTCTATTACAAAGCTCACTCATATTATTACAGGTGGTAGTTCTCGTTTTGAATCAATTTATAAAGGCTTAATTTCGCTTGAAGATATTGCTGATAAATCAGACCTTATATTGATTCATGATGCTGTACGTCCTTGTGTGACAACCAATCAAATTAATAGTAGTCTTAGAGTGGCAAAGGTTCAGGGGGCAGCTCTTGCGGTAGCATCCTGTTATGATACTATGTTTGTTAGTCGTAATGGAACGATTATTGATGATGTGTTTCCTAGAGAGGAACTTTTCAAAGGGCAAACACCGGAATCAATTCAATATGGTATTGCATATAATGCATATAAAGAAGCTGAGCAAAAAGGGCTTTATATTGATTCACCAACAAGTTTATTGCTGAAATTAAATATTCCAGTGGGGTTATCTTTAGGTTCACAGGAGAATCTTAAGATTACTACAATGGAAGATATAGCTCTTTTTAAGACTATTATTGAAGAGGGAGGAAATGAATGAAAGCATTAGTGCTTCATGGGATTGGTGATTTACGTTATGATGATGTAGAATTATCAAAACGATTAGATGATGAAGTAACGGTACATATACAGGCAGCGGGAATTTGCGGTAGTGATGTCCCGCGAGTATTTGAGAAAGGAACCTATACTTTCCCTACTATTCCAGGACACGAGTTTTCCGGTATTATTACAGATGCTAATGATAAATTATTAGTTGGTAAAAAGGTTGCTGTTTTTCCACTCATTCCTTGCGGAAAATGCCAATCGTGTTCGATTGGTAAATATGAGTTGTGTAATCACTATGATTATTATGGCTCTCGTCGTGATGGTGGTTTTGCTGAATATTTGCAAGTGAAGCTTGATAATATCGTGGTAGTTCCTGATGATATGGATCTTCGGCATGCTGCAATGGCAGAGCCCTGTGCTGTAGCTCTTCACGCCATTCGTCAAGCAGGACTTAAAGGTTTTGAACGGGTAGCAATTTGGGGAATTGGACCTATTGGGCTTTTAGTGGCTATGTGGTTAAAGCGGTTTGGAGTTAAACAAATTATTCTCGTTGCAAGAGATCAAAAAAAGTTAGATTTTGCACAATCTCTAGGTTTTACAGATTTAATTAATAGTAATACGAAAAACGTAGTTAATGCGATTCAAGAAATAACAGATAATGAAGGTGTTCATGTTTGTATTGAAGGCACTGGTGCAAGTCAACCATTAGCTGAAGCGTTACAATCTATTGCAAGGGAAGGCACGTTATTAACTATGGGAAATCCTGCTGGTAAGATTGAGTTAGCACAAGCCGATTACTGGTGTATTTTACGTAAACAACTGAAGCTGATTGGTACATGGAATAGTAGCCATAATTTGGTTCAAGATGATTGGAAAGATGCTATCTATGCAATGTACACAAAAGCCATAGATGTAGAGCCTTTAATTAGTCATGAATATAAATTACAAAATTATGTAGAGGCTTTTGAGTCGATAAAAGATAAGCAGATTCATACATGTAAAGTTATGTTTGTGAATTAATAGGAGAAATTATGCTAGAAAGTAAAATCTCTGCATCACTTATGTGTGCTAATTTATTGACTATTGAAAAAGATGTTCGTGAATTAGAAGCGGCTGGTGTAGATTATATGCATATTGATATTATGGATGGTTTATTTGTCCCTAATATTATGCTGAATAATTTATTTATTGAAGCGGTTCGCTCAATAACAAAACTACCATTTGACATTCATTTAATGGTTATGAATCCGGAAACAAAATTAGATTGGTTTGATATTCGAGAAGGAGATTTTGTATCTATTCATTATGAATCAACATCTAATGTATTAGGGAGTTTACAATTAATTGAAGAAAAAGGTGCTAAGGCGGCTGTTGCGCTTAGTCCAGCAACTCCAATTGAAATATTGAGTTATTTATTAAAAAATTTATCTATGGTAAATATTATGGCTGTAAATCCGGGATTTGCAGGTCGTACGATGGTACCCATGACATTACAAAAGCTAACAGATACTCGTAAATTTTTGGATGCACGAGGGTATCATCATATATCTATAGAAGTTGATGGGAATGTTTCACCAGAGAATGCCCCATTAATGCGTCAAGCTGGTGCAGATATGTTTGTTGGGGGATCCTCTGGTTTATTTTGTAAGGATACTTCCATCAATACAAATGTAGAGCTATTTAGAAAATTGATATTATAGTATGTAGATAATAAAGGAGCGCATGCTTTTATGGAAGCAAAAACTATTGAATATAGCATTTTAAAAGATATTGTTAAAGAAAAATGGAAACGATTTTTATTATTTGGCATTATTATGTTAGCAATAAGTCTTATCATTGCATTTACTATCCCTAAACAATATACATCAAATGTTATGTTTCAGGTAAAACCTCGAGGTTCTGCTCAAGTAGCTGGTAATAGCGCATTAGCCGCTTTGGTGGGTTTTAATGGTGGTGATTCGTCACTTACATATATGTCTATTTTAAAGAGTAGTCGTGTTTTAGAGCCGGTTATTCAAAAATTGGATATTCCAGATGAAGATAAAGAACAAATGACTGCTGATATATTTGCTAAAAAATATTTAACAGTGGATAATCCTCGTGGTACGGATATTTTAACTTTCAGTATAGAAGCGGATTCTCCTGAAGAAGCTCAAACTATTGCTCAGAATGTAACTGAGTCATTTCAATTAGCATTAAGTGATTTGAGTGGAACACAAGATTCGGGAATTGTTAAACTATTGAGTCAAAAAACTGATGCTGCAAAAAAAGATTTAGAGCAAAAAATTCAAGCTTTAGAAAAATATAAGCAGGAAAGTGGTGTATATGCACCATCAGATCAAGAAAAAATGTTACTAGAAAAATCTGCAGGCTATGATAAAGCTAAAGCAGATGCGGAAGTACAATTAAACACTAACTCAGCAATTGTTAGTAATATGGAATCTCAATTATCGGATCAAAATGCTAAAGTGCTAGAATCTAAAATGGCGGATAATCCGGAAATTCAGGAAATTAGAAACAAGTTATTGAATGCAAATCAAAACTTAGCAGCATTACGATTTAAATTTACCGATACATATCCAGAGGTTATAAAGGCTCAGGAAAATGTAAACTATTTAAATCAACAATTAGATACGACTGTTAGTAAGGCGGTACGATCTGAAAATGTATCGTTAAGTGCGGCTCAGGCAGAAATCCTCAAAAAAAGAATTGTAGCTAAAAGCAATGCAGATGCAGCGCAGGCAAGTATTGAAACACTAAAAACATTGGCTGAACAGAATAAGCTGTTAACAAATGAGTTTTCTACTAAATCAATTAAGTTTTTTAAACTTGAAAGAGATGTGAATATAGCTAAGGAAACTTATACAACTCTTGTTAAAACTACTGAATCTCTAAAAATGAAAGAAAACCTTGATAGCATGGATGTGCGTATTGTTGATAAAGCATCACTTCCTATTAAACATTCCTGGCCAAAACGAGCTCTTATTGTTCTGGTTGGAGGTTTAATTTATGCTTTGATTATTATAGGCTACTTATATATCGGATACTCCAGACGAGTTAAGCAGGTGATATAGATGCTGTTTTGGATAGGATTAACGATCCTTACATTAGGGACAATCGTTTTCTATAAAGCTATTCCTCAAACATATAATAAAAGTATACCTATTTTATTATTTATAGTACTGACTTTTCTAGGGATGTTTCGCTATCAAATCGGGACAGATTATGATTGGTATTCATTGCTCTTTTATACGGCTAAAGTCGGTGACATATATCCTGAGTTAAGTTTTATACTTTTTGTAGATTTTTTACGAAGCAATGGATTTTCTTTTCAGGTGATGTTTATTATCTATGAAGTTTTAATCATGGCGTTTTTATGGTTAGGACTGAGGTACTATGAACGTAATAACTATGAAATAATTCTTTTGGCTTTAATATTTTTCTTTTTAAGTCAATATATGGGGACATTAAATGGGATCCGTCAAGAATTAGCTATGTTGATTATTTTTTGGGGCTATAAATATTGTTTGAAGCGTCGACTTTTACCCTATATATTAGTTGTTTTGGTGGCCTTTTTTATCCATAATAGTGCAGTTATTGCAATATTACTCTATTTTGTCCCTAGAAAATTATATCAATGGTATTGGTACGTTATAGCCTTTGCTATTTCCTTAGTTATCTGGAAATTAAATATCATGGCAAATATTGTTATCAAATTAGGTAGCATATTATTAGGGGATATTTGGTATATGGTATATTTGACCGATAAAGATGCGGCTGGTAATATGACCGGACTTTATTTGATATATCAATTGGGTGTTATTTTAATTGCTAGATTGGCAATTAAAGATCTTAATCCTAAATATGCTCAAATGCTTAACTGTTGCTTCTTTGGCTTGCTAGGGCACTTTATATTTGCTTTTTCGTTGCCAATAGTACGAACCACTGCATATTTTGAGTTTTTTACAATTATTATTTGGGCATTATGTGTAATGTATTTAAATAATAAGATTATAATAAAAACGACAAAATATAGATATTTACTTCCTTTAGGTTATTTACTTCTTGTTTTGCCTACGTTTATATTCCTCAGAGGATTGGATAATACGCCACAAAATTATTATGTACATTGGCGAAATACAAATCCGTCTAGCATGAATATTAATTATAGTTTTAACTTTAAAATCTTTGATTAGTGGGTTAGTGAAAGTGAGACATCCATGAATGGAGATAATCCTTTAGTAAGTATTATCATTCCGGTATATAATGGTGAGAATTATATCGAAGAATGCATTAACAGTGTACGAAAACAAACCTATACAAAAACTGAGATTGTTATTATTAATGATGGCAGTACAGATTTGACAGAGTCAATTTGTAAGCGCTTTGTTGGAGATAATATTATTTTATTTTCTACATCTAATCAAGGTGTTAGTAGTGCTAGAAACAAAGGGCTTGATATTGCGACAGGTGAATTTATTTTATTTGTTGATGCTGATGACATTATAGATGCTACTTATGTGGAGAACTTATTATTACATCATAAAGAGGCGGATTTAGTTGTAGGTAGTATTGAGATTATAAATCGAGATACAAAACAAATTAAAACTACACTGAAAGATGCAATGAATATTCCTCTATGTGGAAGCTTTGGGGATTATTATTCCCTATTGCAACCTAATCTTTTAGGACCGGTAGCAAAATTATATAGACGGGATATTTTAAATAAATATAATATACGTTTTCCTGTGGAGTATAGTTTAGCGGAAGATCAAATATTTAACTTTCAATATTATAAGTATATAGATGCTTATTATTATGAAAGTGCTGCAGTATATCAAGTGATTGATAGAAATGAATCTTCGTTGTCAAAGTTACGTAATTTAAAAGCTTTTGAGGGTAGTGTTGAAAACTTAAAAGTTGCATATAATTTTTATCATAGCCGACAGATAAAAAATCAAAAGTATATGTATATCACACATGCATTGGCATTGATTAATAAATATTCCTATATAGTTGATCAGAAAAATATAAATATAGAATATAATACTTGGTTAAAGTATAGAGAAAGAGTTAATAAGATCCTTTCATGTGTGCCTATAACTTTTTATGTGAGTAGACGGTTAGGGCTTATTAAAAATATAGCTTGGAACAGCATTGTTTTATTAGGGCCGACTCTTTTGATGATATATTGTAGATTAAAAAATAAACAGTAGAATTATCCGGAGATGATTAACAAAAGTGTTGGCAAGGAGTTACTTATGAAATATAGAGGAATTAAGAGTGGCGTTATAGCAGCTTTTATAGCAACCAGTATCTGTCAGTTCAGCTTTGCTGCAGATATGTCGTATGAGGGTGAAATGCCAAATTCATCAATTGAAATGACAGCTGGTCAGATCAGTGAGGTATCAACCGGTAAAATGGAAGCTAATTTACGGGTTAAGCATAAACAGAATCTTTCAAAAGAGGACAAAGCTAAATTAGTTATTGAAAATGGTGAATATATAGATCCAAAGGCTAGTGTTTTTACACTAGCTCGCCCGGATATTGGAGAATATAGGCTTGCTAAATATGATAAAATTAATATTCAAATATTAGGATATTCGCGAGGAGATTTAGGATTTAGTAGTAATTCGGGTGATGCTACTAGTAATTCTGGAATTAGTTTAGTTATTGGCCCGGATGGTCGTATTAGTACACCGTACACAGGGGTAGTTAAGTTAGCAGGATTAACACTCGATGAGGCGAATCAAGTGTTAACCGAAAAATTTGCTAACTATATTAAACAGCCTCATATATCAGTTAATGTTTCCGAATATGGAGGCCGACAAATCTATGTAATGGGTGAGGTTGCTAAACCCGGTATTTATCGACTTGGAGCTGATTATATGAATGTATTTGCGGCTATATCAAGTGCTAATGGAACCTTGCGAAAAGGAAGGCCAAAACATATTCAAGTGGTACGAGTTATTGATGATACCGTATATGTTCGTGAAGTGGATTTAGAAAGTTTTATTAAAAAACAAGATATAAAACAAAATATTGCATTACAAGATGGAGATATGATTTACGTTCCAAAATCACATCGTTTAATTTTGGGTGAAATTTTACCTTATATTTCTGCGGCGTATGCTATTAGACATTTATAATGAGTATCATGGATAGTATGTCATCAAGTAATCGATCTAAAGAAAGACGTGTAGGTGTTCTTTTATCGTATTTGTTTTTATTATCAAATACAGTTATTAATTTAGCGTATGTACCGATTTTGATTCACTATATAGGAATCGATCAATTTGGTCTATATAAATTACTTGGTTCTTTTATTGCTTACTTTGGAGTCCTTGATTTTGGGCTGTCTGCAACTATTGTTCGATTTTTAGTCAAATATAAAGTTAATGGTGAAGTAGAAAATATTAATAAATTGCTATCTGTTGCAGGCCTGTTATATACAGGAATTGGTGTTATTATTGCATCTATAGGTGTTTATTTTTATTTTCTATTTCCAACTTTATTTCCTAAATTAAGTACTGATTTATTAAATAGCGGGCAAATTATTCTTTTGTTTTTATTATTTAATATTTTGGTTCTATTTAGCACTAAAATATTTGATGCGATTATCATAAGTGACGAGCGATTTATATTTCTAAAAACTTGTGGTATTGTACAAATTTTAATTCAACCTGTTTTTATTGTTGTTGCTATCATTTATTATCCGTATGCTTTAACAGTTGTGATAGTGCAAACGTTAACAAATGTGGCTCTGGTTATTGCGAAGTATATGTATGTTAAATGGTATATGGGCTTTACGTATTCATTTACAGGCTGGGATAGCAAAGTCGTTAAGAATATTAGTAATTTATCACTTAGCTTTTTTGTGGTTAGCGTAGTTGATCAAATATTTTGGCAAAGCAATCAATTGATTATTGGAGCCAAATTAGGTAGCTTTTATGTAGCCGCATATGCGATTGCCAGTCAGATTTATATTAACTATATGAATATTTCGCTTGCCATATCAGGTGTTTTATTACCCAAAGTGACAGCTATGATTGCTACAAATGCTTCTGATAATGAAATTACTGATGTTTTTATTAGAGTAGGGCGATTACAGTTTTATATTTTATCGCTTATCTTATCTGGGTTTATTATATTCGGGCATGAATTTTTATATTTTTGGGTTGGTGCTAAGTTTGATCTGGTATTCGAAGTAGTATTAATTATAATTAGTGCTTTTACGATTGACCTTATTCAAAATTTAGGATTAACGATTATGCAAGCTCGTAATGTATATTATATTCGTGCAATTGTATATACAATTGTCGGTGTACTTAATATAGCTCTTTCTTATTATTGGATACCGGTATATGGCATTATTGGGGGAGCGTATTCTACTGCTTTATGTATGTTAATTGGCAACGGCTTTGTAATGAATTATTATTACTATCGTTATATGAATATAAATATAGTAAAGTTTTGGCTAGAAATTATAAAGATTGCGATTATTCCTTGTGTGTTGGTTCCGATTATGCTGTATATAAAGAATTATTTATATACACAACCATCTTTGAGTGTATGGATAGTTTTGATTTTTATTTATGTAGTTCTACTGTTGGCGTGTTATATTAAATTCTCATTTAATAATTATGAACATGATTTGGTATATAAGGTTATTAATAAATTGAAATAGTATATTTGCTTTTGGGGGAAGTGTAAGAGGGAAAATGTATAGAATATTGCAAGCGACTGTATCTAATGATAAGGGAGGATTGACAAAATATATTTGTCAAAATTATAGATATATTGATAAAGATCAATATCAGTTCGGCTTTTTAACTTATGAAGATATTTTAGATTTTGAGGAAGAGTTTATAAAGAAAGGTGCTTTATTTCATCGAATTACATCGCCAATATATTTTATAAGTTATATAAAAAGATTAAGAGCTATTAGACTTAAATATAATTATCAAGCGGTACACATTCATACATCGTATGCAAATATCATCGTATTATTAGCTTTTAAATTAGCCGGTTATAAAAAAATTCTTATTCATTCTCATAGTTCCAAAATTGATGATGCTAATGCAGTGAAAAGGGTTGTAAAGACGGCTATACATCGAATTGGTAAGGAAGTGACACCTTTTATAGGTAATACTTTGTTGGCCTGTTCAAAGTTGGCCGGTAAGTGGTTGTATCCATCAAGGGTGCAAGATAAAGTTATAGTTGCAAATAATGCTATTGATTTAGAGCCTTTCCGATTTAAGCGAGAGGTTCGTGAACAAAAAAGAAAAGAATTAAAGATTACGGATAAAACACTCTTACTTCATATCGGACGCTTTACCTATCAAAAAAATCATACATTTTTAATAGATGTGTTTAATGAATATTATAAGTTAGATAATAATGCGGTACTTTTATTGGTTGGCGATGGACCACTTCGATTAGAGATCCAACACAAACTTAATACTTTGTCATGCAAGAATAACGTAGTTTTCTTGGGGGTTCGACAAGATATTCCTGAATTACTTCAAGCAGCCGATATATTTTTACTGCCATCTAATTTTGAAGGACTTCCACTAGTCGCTGTTGAAGCACAGGCGACGAGTATTCCGTGTTTGTTGGCAGATACAATAACTAAAGAATCAAAGATTTTAGATACGACAGAGTTTTTATCTATTGATGATATTAACGAATGGGTAGAGTGTATTTCAAAATATAAAACAGTATCAAGATTTGATGCTCATGATAAGTTAAGACAGGCTGGATATGATATTCAAACGGAGATACATAGGATTGAAAAAGTATATCAAAACTTGTGATATTAATTTAGTAATTATATTCTTATAAGAAATCTTAAATTGCAATATGAAATTGAACAGTATCCAAATCTACAATTTTATTAACTTCTTCAAGAAAGACATCCAAAGGGGTTCTATAATTTAGAAGCTTGCGTGGCAAATTATTACACCATTGAAGTGTTCGTTGAATTGTTTCCTCCGAAACGGCTTTTATTGGCATTCCTTTCGGTATACATCTACGAAGTAAACCATTATGCCTTTCGTTCGATCCACGTTCCCAAGCAGAATAAGGTCGAGCAAAATAAATAGACAAAGTTTCATTTTCTAAATCAGATATCTCTGAAAACTCTAAACCGTTATCTGCAGTTATTGTTTTACATAAGCAGGCTAGATTAACATCTTTAAACGTATTTAACCATGCATGCAGTGTTTCTTTTACATCAGTAGCCCGTGCTGATGGACATCGTAAAGCCACATACAATCTGCTTTTACGCTCAAGTAAAGAGATTAAAACATGGTCTGTCTTATCTTTTATTCCACGGACGGTATCTAATTCCCAATGTCCGAATTCCTCGCGCGTTTCAATATTAGGATCACGAAGCTCTATGGATTTACCAAGTTCTCGCTTATGTTTTCTAGAAATAGATTTTCGTTGGGAACGCCGTACTACCAATGGTAAATCAATTGCTTTTATTCTCAATACACCTTTGTGAAGATAATTATATAAAGTTTTAGCACAAACCATTTCATTACGCACAAACAAACCCTTATGTTTAGCATATCCAACAGCAGCATCAAAGGACCAATGATCATTTAGAACTTTGCTTTCAATCCAATTTATAAAAGATTCTATAGCACCAACTCTCATGGTATTAAAGGAGCCCATACGTTGTCTTTCATAGGTTGCCTGTCCAGAATCAGCTAAATATACAAGTTGAGATTTACCTTGTCGAATTTGAATTACAGTACCGCGTTTTAATTCTGTATAAATAGTTGTTCTGGAACGGCCCAGTGCACGTGAAATTGCAGTAATACTGTCTCCTAGAACGATTCTCTTTTCTAAATAAAATCGTTCTTCGAAGTTTAAGTGTTTGTTTGTGCGTAATGTCGTGTTATGATTATTGTAGTCCATAGTGATTACCTCGGTTATATTTTGATTAGGCACCTAAATCATAACACAAGGTTCACTATGGATTTTTTATTTGTTCAATTTCATTCTACAATTAAGCTCTTATAAGAAATTTATTATGAATAGCAAAATGACCTTCTCATATTAGATTACATCTAGTTTGCGAAGGTCATTTTATTGTGTAACTATATTTGAATGTTTAATCATTATGATTAACAGTTTGTTCTTATCTATTTTCATCTTCATCGCGAGTCCCCTTAGTACGCAGTTCCATAGCCGGACATTCACTAGAGAGGGCCGACTCCTCTGCGATGGGGTACGATGTGTCTTCCAGGTTCACGGTTTGCAGCAATTTTTCGGCGTCGTCGTTCTGGATGGAGATTTTCTTGTTGTACCAGCTACCGAATTCGCGGATAACCGGTTCATTGCGTCGGAAATATGTGTACTGATTGATTTTACGGGATTCTACGAGTTCCGCATTTTCCAGGATGCTCATGAATGTGGAAATGGACGACTGCGATACACCGCAGCGCTTCTGGATGCTTTTAACACTGACGCTGTGTGGGAAATCGATGAGACTGTCGGCGTGTATCTGTACACCGAATTCCTGCTCCGGGCGTTTCAGCCACAATATAATATTTAACCGATGTGGATTTGATAATGCTTTCAAGATTCTTAACGGGTCCATATGGCCTCCTCTGGTGATATATTCCAAAATAATGAGTGCCTAACCTTGACCGTGGTCCTGCATTATGCGGTCGTATTATACGCGTGTTGCTCCGTATAGGGTTTTCTTACCTTTATCATACCCTCTTTTTTCCGTGAAAGCCAGAAAAAATTATAAATTTCACGAATTGATGAATTTTATTGCACATTGAAAATGTATTGCATGAATAAGTATGTGAAAGTCTATCTTGGTTATGCAAGTCTGCCGGAATCTTACATTTTACATTCATGAATACAGATTATTTTCATACTTTTGTGGTATGTTGGGCAGGTATTTTAGGTCTTTATCGTGAATATATATTATATAGACTTATGTAAGTTCAAGCTTTCATCAAAAGGAGCTGAGTATATGGCAATTGATCGAAATGAAACATTTGATGTGATCGTCGTCGGTGCAGGGCCTGCAGGGGCTGCCGCGGCGTTGCGTCTGGCGGAGAAACGGGTGAAAGTGTTGCTCATCGAACGAGGTACCGCACCGGGTGCTAAAAATATGATGGGGGGGCGTATTTATACCCATTCCTTGGAACGCATCGTATCGGATTTCAGAGACCGTGCACCTCTTGAGAGAAAGGTGACGAAAGAACGCATTTCCATCGGTGCAGGCGATGAAATGACGACCGTTGAATATAGTTATCAGGATGTGAAGCCGAACGAGGAATCGTATGTCGTATTGCGTGCGAAATTCGATAAATGGCTTGCGGAAGAGGCGGAGAAAAAGGGTGCCCTTCTCGTAACGAACGTGCAGGTGACGGAGCTCATCACCGAAGGGGAAGGCAAAAAGCGCCGCGTTGTGGGCGTGCGCTGTCATGATGACGAAGTCTATGCCAAGCTTGTCATTATCGCTGAAGGCGCCAATACGGTTCTGTTGGAAGAAGCGGGCCTCACGGGGCCTACGGATCCGAAGACGATGGCCGTAGGCGTTAAAGAGGTGTATAAACTCAAGAAAGAGGACCTTGAAAATCGACTCATGCTGACCGGTGATGACGGTATGGCCTGGCTTACCTTGGGCGATATGACGGACGGGCTGCTGGGCGGCGGCTTTATTTACACCAATAAAGACAGTTTGTCTGTAGGTATGGTTGTGGGCATTGATGACATCGGTTCCGCCAATCGTTCCGTGGACGATATGCTCACTGCTTTCACAAGCCATCCTCGCATCGCGCCGTTATTGAAGAACGGACAGTTGAAGGAACACAGCGCCCATCTCGTGCCGGAGGGCGGTTATCGCTCGATGCCGAAGCTGGGCGGTCCGGGATATATCATCATCGGTGATGCGGCTAGGATGTGCATGAATCTGGGGTATACGATTCGCGGCATGGACCTCGCTATTGAGTCCGGTATCTGTGCGGCGGAGGCCGTCAATGTGGGTCTGCGCGACGAAAATATGGACCGCGTTCCGAAACTGTACGAAAAGAATATCAAGAATTCGTGGCTTCATAAGGATTTGAAGCTCTATAAGGATATGCCGAAATTCCTCGCTACTCATCCGCGTATTTTCAATGAATATCCGAAATTTGTGAATCATCTGATGCGCGATGTGTTCACCGTCAATGGCGACGGTGCGGTGCCGATGATGAAAAAGATAATGCACCGCGTGGGTGATGTAGGCTTGACCAACTTGATTCGTGATGCATGGAAAGGGGTGCGTTCCCTATGAGATTGGAAGAACGGCTGGGTGCCAATAAATATTATGTAGATGAAACGTGTCCTCACATTCAGGTGGATGGCTCGGGGTTCAGCAAGGAAGAGAAAATGAAGCTCGTCAACGGTTGTCCGGCGGGGTTGTATACCTTGCAGGAAAACGGTGATTTGGTCTTTGATTTTGCGGGTTGCCTCGAGTGCGGCACGTGCCGCGTTCTGTGCGGTGATACGATTGTGAAAGCCTGGAAATATCCGCGCAACAGCAAGGGCATTGAATTTAGACAGGGGTGAGTGCATGGAATTACTAGTATGTATAAAACAGGTGCCGGATACATCTGAAATCAGGCTGGATCCGGAGACGAATAATCTGATCCGTACCGGCCTTCCGAGCATCGTCAATCCGTACGATATGCATGCCCTTGAGGCGGCGCTATCCGTGAAGGATCAGTACGAAGGCAGTCGTGTAACGGTTATCACCATGGGCCCGCCGCAGGCGGAGGCTGCGCTTCGGGAGTGTTTGGCCCTCGGCGCGGATGATGCGGTGCTGGTTACGGACCGTGCGTTCGGCGGCGCCGATACATTGGCGACGAGCTATACCATTGCGATGGCTATCCGTCACGTTGAAAGAAATATGAATCGCCGGTTCCAAATGATTTTCTGTGGAAAGCAGGCGATTGATGGTGATACGGCACAGGTGGGCCCTCAGATTGCGGAGGAACTCGGCATCGCGCAGGCCACTTATGCATGTGAATTATCCGTTGATGAAGGGGCGCAAAAGGCCATCGTTAAACGGGAACACGAAAACGGTTATGAAGTGATTGAGGCGCCGTTACCTCTGTTGGTGACGGCTACGGCGGAACTCAACGAGCCGCGTCAACCGGGGCTTTGGAGTTCCATTTACGCAAAACGCTATGAGATTTCAAATCTTACGTTGCGGGATATGCCGAGTATCGATGAAAGCAGAATCGGTCTCACCGGTTCGCCTACCCGGGTGCGTAAGGTGTATCAGCCGCCGCTTCGAGGCAAGGTGGAAATGATCAACTCCGTCGAAGAAGGGGCTAAAAAGGTTCTCGAACTGGCGTACCTTGTTAAACCGGAGAAGTTTGCCCATCTGCTTGTTCCCGTGGACGTTCCTGAGGAACAGGAGGCGCCGGAGGATGTCGATGACGGAGTAGATGTAAAGGATCCCGTACAGCGTGCGGCATCCGTAGAGAGCGTATCGCCCAGCGACTTCAAGGTCGTGGCGGCGCTTCATCAGAACAGGGAGGCGGCTCGGGCCGCCGGTGCGAAGAGCAATGCGGCAGTTTCTGCCCCCGATAATAGCGAAGCAAGTACGGATGGTTCAACAGATGTGCAGGGAGGTGACCGGTAATGGCTGTAACAAACTTTGATGAATATAGAGACGTCTTTGTCGTGGCCGATACCATCGATGACGTGGTGCATCCGGTTACATTCGAGCTCGTCGGACAAGGCCGCCGCATCGCAAAGGAAATGGGGCAGCTGGTGCAGGTTATGCTCCTTGGCGAAAATGTTCAGTCCCAGGCGGAGGAACTCGTCGCGTATGGGGCGGATATTGTCCATGTTTTTGAAAGCCCTCTTTTGAAATACTACACAACTGACGGCTATACGAAGGTATTGACGGATTTCTTTGAAGACCATAAGCCGAATATTCTCTTAATCGGTGCGACGAATAACGGCCGTGATCTGGCGCCTCGCATGTCGGGACGTATGAAGAACGGCGTTGTAGCGGACTGTACGATTTTGACGGTCGATACGGAGGAAGGCCTCGTTGAGTGGACTCGTCCGGCACTGGGCGGCAATATACTGGCGGAGATCATTTCCCCGAACCATCGCCCTCAAATGGGCTCCGTTCGTCCGAACGTATTCAAGAAGCCGGAACGCAATGATGCGAGCTGGGGCCGTATTCAGTATGAAGCGTTTGAACTTTCATCTGAAGACATTCGGACGAAACGCCTCGAATTCATTCCGTTCAGCAAGTCCGGCTATAACATTCAGGAGGCGGATATCATCGTTGCCGGCGGTCGAGGTATGGGCTCGAAGGAGAACTTTGATAAACTCTATGAACTGGCGGATGCCATCGGCGGCGTCGTAGGCGCAACCCGTCCTCTCGTTGAAAAGGGCTGGATTGAACTGCCGTACCAGGTGGGACAGACCGGTAAGACCGTGAGCCCTAAGCTGTATCTGGCATTCGGTATCTCCGGAGCCATTCAACATGTGAGCGGCATCTCCGGTGCAGATACCATCGTGGCCATCAATAACGATCCTGATGCGGAAATCTTTCAACACGCGAACTATGGGATTGTGGGGGATTGCATGGAAGTTTTACATGATATGTTGGCGCATCTGAAATAGCCGTATAGATTCGTTATAAAGGATTACCGCCTTTCGATAGACAATTTAATATACGAGAAATACCTTGTGGGTATCCTTTGTAAGTTTTGTATGAGGTCCCCTTCCCGAAAGCCTCCAAGGCCACCCACTTCGTGTGCCAAGTCGTTTTCGGAAAGGGGGACCTCAATTTCATTACTAAAGTAAATTGACATTAGCAAGGTGTTTCTTATAAAGTATTATACTTATGTTAAGACGGTAATCCTTTTGAATGTATTATTAGCTGTATACGATGCGCCTACACATCATTTAATATGGATAGGGTGTATATGAATTGTGAGAATGTGAGGTGTTTATTATGTCTCGTAATGTATTTATTACCGGTTCTACGTCCGGTATCGGTCTTGCGATTGCAGAGGCGTATGCCAAGAATGGCGATAATGTATTGATTTCGGGGCGTCGTACCGAGTTGTTGGATACGGTGCAGTCTCAATTGATGGAACAGTACGGCGTGCGCGTGGAAACGTTGGTGCTTGATGTACAGAATCGTGATGATGTCATGTCCAAGGTGCCCGCTGCGATTGAGTCGTTCGGCGGTATCGATATTCTCGTGAATAACGCAGGTCTTGCACAGGGGCTCGATCCGTTTCAGGATAGTTCTGTTGATGATGCGGTAACGATGATTGATACGAATGTGAAAGGCCTCCTGTATGTGACGAAGGCGGTATTGCCGTTCTTTATTGCCAAAAATGAGGGGCATATCGTGAATATGGGTTCAACAGCCGGTATTTATGCATATCCGGGCGGAGCCGTTTACTGCGCTACAAAGGCGGCGGTTAAAACCCTCAGTGACGGTATTCGCATGGATACGATCGCCACGGATATCAAGGTGACCACCATTCAGCCGGGCATTGTGGAAACGCCGTTCAGCGAAGTGCGCTTTCACGGGGATAAGAAAAAAGCGGCAGCCGTTTATGCCGGCATTGATGCGGTGCAGCCGCAGGATGTGGCCGACGTCGTCGTGTATGTGACGAACCAGCCGAAACGGATGCAGATCTCGGACGTAACCATCATGGCGAATCAGCAGGCGGCGGGATTTATGGTACATAAAAAATGAGGCACCGGTGCGAATTAACGTGAAAGCGGAGTCAAGCATCATATATGACGAATTTGATTGAATTCCTTCACATTTTAAGCTATACTAATATTGTTAAAGAAAATTTAATAAAATTTTAATAATGTAGAGTTATGCAATTTGTTGTGTGAGGGAGTAACAATGAAATCTACGATGAAAAAAATTTTGTTAACAGCTGTGGCTTGTGCCTGTGTGGGTACAGCTTCATATTGTACGGCCGGTGCGGCGGGCGTCAGTTCCGATGTGTTAAAAGGTGATGCGGTAAAGGCTGACATGTCTCAGTCCGTGGAGGTGGCTAATGAAGCTGCGGCACCTAAGACAGGCATGCCGAATCCGATGCATGAATTTAAAACCGTTGATGAAGCGGCTCAGTACATGAATATAGTTCCGCAGATGCCGAAGGTATTGCCGGTGGGCTATAATATTGAATCTGTGAGCACCATCAACAAGGATATCCTTCAAGTGATTTATACATACCGGGACGGCGAAGATGCAACACGAAATCAGGCGAACGGCAAACGCATTACCTATCGTGTTTCCACGTTGAAAGAGGACATCAGCGGTGAATATACACAGCACAAAGTGACTGCGACTGAAAAAGTTGACGGCGTGAAAGTGACTTTCAGCGGCGGCGAGAAAATGGTGTATCTCGTAAACTGGGCTAAGGACGGACAAAACCATTCGATGTCATTTGAACGCCCTGTGACACGCGATATGGCAAAAGCGATCATTGCCAATACGGTGGTGCAAAAACAACATACAAAATATACAAAATAATTCATAATGTAACAGCTCCTTTAGTAGGGGCTGTTTTTTGCATTATAATAGCATAAGTATTCAGTTTTATTACGGTTTAATATGAAACGTCGTTTCTGTATTATGCCAAACTTTCATAATGAGAATAATTCCAATATACCGCCACGGGTATACATATGTCCACGCCGTTTTTGCTAAAATATTATTATGAGTATTTATAAATGAAAGAAGGTGATGGATTGTATCGATTGGTACTGCAACGGCTGGTCAGTATTGCAGGTATTTTATTGGCCGTCACCTTGGGAATGTTTTTACTGATGAAAGTATCCCCCATTGACCCCGTGTCGATGAAGTTTAATCTGGTAGGGGCTACACCTGATCCGGTATTAGTAGCACAGATGCGGGAACAGTTGGGCCTCAATGACCCGTGGTGGCAGCAATATGTACGCTGGCTGGGCCAACTGGTGCGAGGCGATTTCGGTGAATCTATATTGTATTCGCTACCGGTAGCAACTATTTTGGGCGGCGCACTGCCGAATACATTGGGGCTCGTATCCTTAGCACTTATTATGGGCGTAGTCGTAACGATACCGCTTGGCATGTTGTCGGCACGGTATCAGGATTCCTGGGTCGATCATGTGATTCGACTATTTACGTTCTTAGCCTTGGCGATTCCGGGGTTCTGGGTAGGGCTCTTGCTATTGTATTTATTTGGCGTGAAGCTGCAGCTTGTATCGGTGACGAATACAAAGGGCTTCACCGTGTATATACTGCCGGCCTTGACGATTGCTCTTTGGATTTGCGGCTTATACATTCGCCGTTTGCGCAATGCTATTCTGGAGGTTGAGAAACAACCCTTTGTACAAGGGGCCAGAGCTCTCGGTTTACCGGAGTGGATGGTATATTGTCGCTATATCTTCCCTCATGTAGGACTTATGTTATTGCCTATGATGGGCGTTACGATGGGGGCCATGTTAGGCGGCTCCGCGGTTATTGAAACGGTGTTCTCCATCAAAGGCATAGGCTATATGATGGTACAGGGCATAACCGCCCGTGACTATGTATTGATGCAGGGGTATATCATCTGGATTACATTGGTGTTCATCGTAATCAACATCATCATCGATGTATTGAGTATCTGGCTTAATCCGAAACGAAGGGCCGCTATACAAGGAGGCTCTTATGAATAGACGAAAGCCTTACGGCCTATATATCATGCTTGTACTGGCGGTGTTGTGGATCGTATTTTTCCTCTGCGCTCCGTACATAGCGCCTTATAATCCGGAGGCGACGAATGTGGCCGACAGGTTGCAGGATATCAGCAGCACTCATTGGCTCGGGACCGATCAGCTGGGACGCGATGTATGGTCCCGTATCCTTTATGGCGGGAAGGCGTCGTTGTGGATTGCTTTCGCCATCATCGGTATCAGCGGAGCGATAGGCATCGTTATCGGCGGACTGGCGGGATTTTCCACGCCGCGCATCGACCGTTGGCTGTCGCGATTGATCGATTTGGTGCTGGGATTTCCGAATATGGTGATCGCCATTGCGTTTATCGGTATCATGGGGCCAAGTATAACGAATGTGATCATCTCGCTGTGCATTACTAAATGGGCGGAATATGCGCGCATCACGAGGGGGCTCGTGCATATCGAACGCCACGCCGAGTATATTACCTTTGCTCGCATGTCCGGCGCTTCGAGGATTCGCATTCTATGGCGCTATATTCTGCCGAATGTACTGCCGCCGCTATTAATTGTCATTATTCAACATTTAGGGGACGCCATCATTCTGGTGGCCAGTTTCTCGCTTATCGGTATCGGCGTGCAACCGCCTGATCCCGAGTGGGGAGCGATTCTGTTGAGCTCCCGCGATTTTCTGCAAACCGCGCCTTGGCTGTTGATCTATCCGGGGCTTGCAATTTTCATTACCGTTGTTCTGTTTAACTATATTGGCGATGCGTTGCGCGATGCTCTCGATGTGTCACGATGACCGCGTACAATATGAATGTTTTTAGTGAAAGCCTCATTACGATGGGGTGTGTGAAAAGGAGTATTTATGAAACGTTGGTTATTGGCATGTGTATCCATGCTGTGTATGGTAGCTCTTCTGGTGGGCTGCGGCAATGATACGGCTAAACAAGGCAAGCATCTGAATGTCGGCCTATACTGGTTTGGTGAAACATTAGATCCGACGCATGAATGGGATGCGTGGACATTGACACGTATCGGGGCAGGGGAAACCTTGGCTACGGTGACACCGGATATGAAATTTGTCGGACAGTTAGCTGATTCCTGGGAAAACATTGATGAAACTACATGGAAATTCCATATCAGAGAAAATGTAAAATTCCACAACGGTACAGCGATGACACCTCAAAAGGTAAAAGAGTCCATCGAGTATACGATGAAACAGAGTCCTCGTTCCGCAAAGGCCGTTAAAATCGAATCCATTACCGTCGATGGTCAAAACTTGATCATTAAAACTACGGAGCCCAACGGCTCCTTGTTGTCCAGCTTGACTGAACCTGCGTTCGTTATTATGGATACGGCGGACCTAAAAGATGTGGCATCTAAACCGGTTCTTACAGGGCCGTACAAAATCACTTCTTTCACAAAGGGTGAAAGCCTCGAGTTAACGGCGTTCGCCGATTATTGGGGCGGCAAACCGGGCCTTGATTCTGTAACTGTAAAAGATATCGAAGACAACAATAAACGCGCTATGGCGTTGCAATCTAAAGATGTGGATGTCATTCAAAAGGTGGACTCCGCTAATCGCAGCTTGTTTAAAGACGGATTCAACATTCAAGAGGTGGCAGGTGTTCGCATAATGATGCTAAAAATTAATCATACGGAAGCATCCGCGCTGCATGATAAAAATGTACGCTCCGCGGTGGCTCATATCATCAATTATGATACGATGGCGAAAGTTATCGGCGGCGGTGCATTGGCGGGCGGTGCTCCGTTCCCTCCTTCCGCAGACTTGGGCTATGACGGGCTTTCAAATAAGGAAGTCACTGACCTTGCAAAAGCAAATGAATTGTTGACGCAAGCGGGCTATGCGAAGAACGGCAACGGTATCTATGCAAAAGACGGCAAGGAATTGAAGTTGACCCTCGCTATTTGGGGTAAGGATACCAGCATGTATGAAGAAATTCAACAGGAATTGAAACCGGCAGGCATCGCGGTAGAACTCAGAAAATTGCAGAGCCCTAATGAAGTGGATACCCTCGGCGCAGACGCATTTGATTTGGTGGAACGCAATGTGGTGACCATGTCCACAAACGATCCGTACTGGTTCCTCAGCTTGTTCTATAAATCCGGTTCTAAAGCCAATGTGGGCGGTTATAACAATCCTCAGGTGGATGCATTAATCGATAAACTGGCGGTTACATTCGATCAAAATGAACGTACTGATGTGGCTAAACAAGTACAGTCCATTTTGCTTGATGACGTGGCTGACATCTATTTGTTGTATCCTGCTGCCAATGTGGTCTCCACATCCAAGGTTAAAAATGTACCGGTACATCCGATCGATTACTACTTATTAACAAAGGATTCTACTATTGAATAAATCTGATTGCATAGTATTTGACAATGTATCAATTTCATACGGTGCGGAACAGGCCGTACGCGATGTATCCTTTTCCGTGCATACCGGTGAGGTATTTGCCATCGTCGGTGAAAGCGGCTCCGGGAAATCGACGTTGATTCGCGCCGCTTTCGGTATGCTGAAGAAAGCTACTATAAGTGGTCAAATTTTGCTGAACAGCACTGATATTACGACGTTGAGCGATAAGGCTTGGCGACAAATGCGCGGCATGAGTACGTCGATGATTTTTCAGAATCCTAGTGCTTATTTGAATCCGGTTCGTACCGTGGAAAACCATTTCAAAGACTTACTGCGTGCTCATGATGAACCGTATGATGTAAATCGCGTGCTACATATGTTAAAGCTCGTTCACTTGACGGAGGGGGAACGTATTTTACAATCCTATCCGTTTCAACTGAGCGGCGGCATGCAGCAACGTCTGGCGATTGCATTGAGCCTGATTCTGAAACCGGACATCGTATTTGCCGATGAGCCGACCAGTGCTTTAGATATGCTGGTACAATCGTCGGTGCTGGATTTACTGAAAGAAGTAACACAGGCCCTCGGGGCAACCGTGATTCTGGTGACCCATAATATCAAGGCGGCTGCGCGCATTGCCGACCGCATCGGCGTGATGAATAAGGGGCGCCTCGTTGAAATCGGCGCTACCGAAGAGGTAATGGCGCATCCTAAAGATGACTATACACGTATATTGTTGGATTCCGTGATGAAAGTGGTGTAATATGATACAAGCTGAGCATATATGTAAATATTATACGAACCACAATCATATGGTGCGTGCCGTTGATGAAGTGTCCTTTACTGTTGCTGAACATGAACGGGTAGGCATCGCCGGCGGTAGTGGTTCCGGTAAAAGTACGCTGCTTAGACTCGTGGCGATGCTGGAAAAACCTACATCGGGTACGTTGCTACTCTTCGGCGAAGATATATGGCAGATCCAAAACCATACGGAAGTGTACCGCTCGCTGCAGATGATGTTTCAAAATCCGTTGGCGGTCATTCCGCCGCGGATGAACTTGGAAGCCTTTCTACTTGAGCCGTACATTAACTATGGAATCATGGACATGGCCGAAGCGAAGGAAGATATCCGCAAATGGATCCAACATGTAGATTTACCGGAAACGATTATCCGAAAATACCCTCACGAAGTCAGCGGAGGTCAATTGCAGCGTGTCGTACTGGCGCGAATCATGCTGATGAAGCCGAAACTGGTACTCTTTGATGAACCTACATCGGCCCTTGATGCGGTGAACCAGAAACTCGTACTCGATTTATTACAAAAACTATATAAAGAACAACCCTTCGGCTATGTGTTTGTGAGCCATGACATCGGACTGCTACAAGCGGTCACAGATCGAATCCTAGTGATGAAAGATGGACAAATCGTAGAGATAATCGAATCAAAACGACTCAAAGAAGCGGTACACCCGTATACACGAGCATTAGTGGAAGCGGGTCTATAAACGAAAGCCCCTCTATAATAGCGTATAAATGAGTTGTTTTAACTTTAAATTATAATGCATTATGAGGGGCTATTTTATATTATATATTGATAGTTTGTGATTAAGCGTGGTTATAAAAAATATATCCGTTTTGATATAATAATATATATGTAAATTTATAAAAATAGATATGATTAATAAATAATATTATTAGGCGGTGGTTATATGTTATATGATGAAAAAGATTTGCGTGTATTTGATAATTCAGATTCTCGGAACTATTTCAAAGAAATACTTCAATCATATTATAGTCAGAATTATCGAGCTACAATTGTTTTACTATATTCATTTGTGATTTATGATTTATTTATTAAGTTACAAACTATGGCGGATGAAGGTGATAGTAAAGCAAAAAACAAATTAGATGAAATCAATGATATGATAAACTCAGATGAAAAATATTCAAAAGTAGAGAATGAGATTATTGAATTCTTTAAAAAGAATTGTTCGTTGTACTTTGAAAGATTTATTGAAGATATTGATTATTTGAAAACTTGTCGTAACAAATGTGCTCATTTGAAAGTAAATGATAATTCCCTATATGTTCCTAATGATTATCATGCTAAAATGATGATTTGTTCTATGTATGATCATGTTCTTTCTGTTAAAGCACCATTTATTATGGATTTATTTAAGCTTGCAAAAAAAGATATTGAAAAATTTACTGAACAAATTAGGATATTTGATCCAGATGGATTAAATGAAACAATAAAAAGAAAAGTTATAGATAAATATTTGCAAAGGATGACAGATGTTTCATTAAGGAAATCTTATAAAACGTTTCTTAAACTTTTGTATAATTCAGATGATGAAGAGTGTATTAGGAATATACTTGGATTATATGCGTTTATATTTTCTATGACTACTTATTTAATAGAACAAGGCCGTATAGCTCTTCTTCGAGAGCCAGCAATATTAGATGAATTTTCCAAAATTAAGGTTGATGAATTAGAAAACCACTCTATTCGTATTGATATTTTGGTTGTTATGGTATTGAAATATTCTATTATTATGGAAATTATTAGAGAAAATGTGGAAGTATTTGAATATTTGAAAAAACGTGTCTTAATTCCAACCGGTTTAGCGGAGTATCGTGCTTTCTATCCTCAGGACCCAAGGTCTGAGTACGGATTTTTTAAGGATACTTCATCTCTTCATAAAAATAAATATATTAAGGAGCTTTTTGAAGTAGTTAAAAACTGTGAAGATTTTAATTTATATGAATTCTGTAGTATTATGGTTTCTGCTATTCCAGACTATAATGGATTTGATGATGCAGATTGTTATATGGCTTTTTTAAAAAATCATGTGGAGGAACTTACTGCTTCAGATCTTCGAAGGATTGTTGATATATATAATACGAATGACCAATGTTATAGACGTAGTAGACATACGGAAGATATGGATGTAATTAATGCTTATCTTGAAGAAGATGAGCCGCCATTCTAATTACCTAAATAATATTACTTTTAATATCAAAAACTTATTTTTTATTATATCATTGTTTTTAGACTGGTTCGCGACGTAGTCGTGAATCATAAAAGCACCCGTTATGCGGGTGCGGCAACGAAAGTTATACAAAAAAATCACCTTGCTTAAGTATAATGTAGGTGTTCAAGCCGCATTATATGCAAAAGAAAGGTGATTTTTTTATGGCAACAAAGACACAGAGTCTTGCGCACACAAAATGGTTATGCAAATACCACATAGTATTTACACCTAAGTATAGACGCAAAGTTATATATAATCAATATAGAAATAGTTTACGTGAAATATTGAGGTGTTTATGTGAATATAAGGACGTCAAGATTATAGAGGGGAGTTTATGGTAGATCACGTGCATATGTTAGTATTAATCCTACCTAAAATAGCAGTTTCATCTTTTATGGGATATTTAAAAGGTAAAAGTGCACTTATGATGCTCGATAAACACGCAAACTTAAAGTATAAATTTGGAAATAGACACTTTTGGTCCGAGGAATATTATGTTAGTACAGTAGGTCTAAATGAGGCAACAGTAAGAAAATATATACGTGAGCAAGAGTTACATAACCAAATGAAGGATAAGTTGAGTGTAAAAGAATATGAGGATCCTTTTAAGGGTAGCAAGTAATACATATCCCCTTTGAGGGGAAGGTTACGAGTCAATGGCTATGTGGCTTGAACGTAGTGAAAGCCAGCGCCTTTAGACGCTGGCCTAGTACTACGGGTTTATAGCCCGTGAGCAAACCACCCGTTTTACAGGTGGTTCTGATTGTAAAAAGTTTAATAGCCTAAAAATTTATCAAAAGTATAAAATTTATAAAAATAAATTAACTGTACTTATATATGCAGGAGTTTTTAATAATTTGTAGAAATATAATAGTATGAGGTAAAACGTATTATTTGTGTATAGGAGGTATTTAAATATTTAATTGAATGTATCGATAATATCTATGAATATATAGATAGGTTAGTACAATGGTTACAGGCATTAGAAGATAAGTAAATGCGTATAATGTGATTTTATATGTTTTTGTGGGGAGAAGGTTTGAAATCATATGAAAAAGTTTGTATCAGATATTTGTAATAAGAAAATAAAAGGACATTCTAATTATGATTTTGCAGATGTAGCAGTAAATAGTGATAATTTACTATTTATTGATCCTGTATTGATTGAGACTAAAAAAAATAAATGGTGTAAAGAAGCAAAAGAAATTATTACATCATTTTTTGATGAGCTTTATAAAGCATATAAAGAAAACAATAGGAAAAGGAAGAAAGAATTATTGCTACATGCAAGGGAACAAAATGCAACTCATTTAGGGTATGGTTCTGGGAGTAATGGAAAAGGCAATACTGCAGAAGGGTTACTTAACTTATTTAAGCCTTTAGAAAAACTTATTACTAAAATTCCTACTATAGAGAAAGATGTAGACTTGGTAGTACTACTTCCAGGTTTTGCAGAGGATGGATTGTCAGATTTGTTGACCAATATTTTACATAAACATTTAAATGACTATACATTGGAGCAAATGAAAAAATATGGGATGAATAGTATTGAGACGAAGAAGTTTTGGAGTTGGAATCAGGAAAAGGCATATTGGGAAGAATTGGAAAAGCCAGTATGTTGTGTTGATGGTCGGGAATTATTGCTTGTTCCTAAGTGTATCCTTAGAAAAAACTATTTGTTTGGTACAGGACAATATTTTTCTAGGATTATAATTGAACGAATACGTGAAGAGGGAGGATACATGATTGATGGAAAACCTATTCCTAAAAAGGAGATTATTAAAAGTAAACGTCATTCGGGAAAATATTGGCAATATAATGAAGTAACTTCTTATACGCAGAAAAATAATGATGCTTTAGATGAATATCATAAAGAGTTACCGAATTATTATAGTGAAAAATATAGTAGGTTAAGTGATTCACAATTAGATGAGATAATATATAGAGAATAGCGTAGTTTAGAGAATACTATTTATGATTTTTATAAGCTTTTACGCTTTTTTCATATTCCTCCCTTACCATAAAAGAAATCACATGTTTTCTTTCAGAAAGAGAGGTCTGATTATGACAGCAGTAAAGCATGAATGGCGTAAGCACGAAAAGGAATTGTATTGTCCGAAGCAGCAGGCGGTGCAGGTTACGGTGCCGAGCATGAAGTTCCTCGTGCTGGACGGCGTGGGAAATCCTAATCATGCGGCCTTTGCCGATGATATCGAGGCATTATATTCGTTGTCCTACGGGATAAAGATGCTGCCGAAAAAGGGCGTGACGCCGGATGGGTACTTTGATTACACCGTGTATCCGCTGGAGGCGCTCTGGAAGCAGATTGAGCATACGGAGCAGTTTGATAAAAATAATCTGCAATATCGGGTGATGATCAGACAACCTGATTTTGTGACTCCTGACGTGTTGGAGGCGGCCATTATTAATGTGTCCAAGAAAAAATCGTTGCCTCGATTTAAGGACGTGCGGCTCGAATCGATAGAGGATGGGGATTGCGTACAGATATTGCATATCGGGCTTTATGATAATGAACCGGAATCGTTTATGAAAGTAGATGAATTCTGCTCTGCTCATGACTTGCAACGTGCTAACGACGAGTGGCATCGGGAAATCTACTTGTCCGATGCACGAAAGGTGGAGCCCGCAAAATTGAAGACTGTACTGCGCGTTCAGGTGAAAAGGGGGTAGAGATAAGAACGTTATAATAAAATTCAGTTAAATTTATGAATGTAAATATAATACAAATTTAAAATGGATTATTTTGAAAGCTTAATGAGCCCTCTATATTGCGGTTATCGTAATATAGAGGGCTCATTTCATTTTCTTGAATTTCATAATGTACCAAAAATTACTCATGAATATTTCATTTCTAAGGAGTCAAATAGATAGTAATTGAGAGGGATTGTCATTTGCAAGCTGCGGTCAGGAGGTGAAATTATTATACACTTTTATTTACTAGAAGGAGTTTGGAAAGACTTATATGCGCATGATTCTAACCGAAAACCTGTGCCGGTTGGCATCTATAATGTATCTATTTCACATTCGGGACATTATACATTAGTGTGCCAAACTACAAGAGAGTTGACTGTAGGGGTCGACCTTCAAGAGCTTACCATAGGATATCAGTTAGAGTGGTTTAATTCGGAACGACCGTGGATTAACGGATATCTTTCAGAAGAATATTTATTGCAGCTAATGACAAGTTTTAAAGAGAGCTTGGGAAAATATTTA
Organism: Veillonella rodentium; assembly: GCF_900187285.1. Classification (NCBI taxonomy): domain Bacteria; kingdom Bacillati; phylum Bacillota; class Negativicutes; order Veillonellales; family Veillonellaceae; genus Veillonella; species Veillonella rodentium. Next base: position 156,149 of record NZ_LT906470.1, read on the forward strand.
GGAATAGGGTTAATGGCAAGAAAGGAGATTTTTGAAATTGATTTAATTGAGATGAGTGGAGAAAAAATGTATAAGGCGCAGTTTTTTAATTTTCCGACATTAAAAGGTATAGGGTATTTGAAGGAAAATTATATAGTGACTTTAGTTACTAATGAAAGTGACTTACCGTTATTCGTAGAAAAAATGGAGAAAACACTTGATGAAATTTGAGATTAGCCCAATACAAAGAGACTTTTATTTAGAGTGTTTAATGAATAAGTCGGCAAACACGAAATATAGTATCAATTTGATTTTTTCATTAAGTACGTTGCAATCATTAAGTAAGACTAAAATTAAGGATTTGATTTGTCGTGTTGTGAATAAACAGCCGGTTTTAATATCCACGCCTATAGTAGAAGAATCAAGTATTTATTTGTCCGTTGGGGAGCCCTTTTTACCGGAAGAAATCGAGTATGAATGGTCAACAAAGAGCTTAGAAGACTTAAAAAAGGAAGATCTATTTCATATCCCATTTGATTTATTATCGGATAAACGATTGTTTAGAATCAAAATAATTGAAGATAGAGAAGGGCGGTTTTATATATTATTTTCAGTGCATCATTTTATTTTTGATTTCTATAGTGGCGTAGCTTTTTCACAGCAAATAGTGGATGAAATTGAAGCAAAGAATAATTTGCTTGAAGAAGATATTATTCGAGAACAGATGGATACAATAGATATTTTTAGAGAGAAAGGAGAATTACAAAGTTTTATTGATAAGTTTCAAACTAGATTTATGGGAAATATTGATGATATTTCTACGATGAAATCAGTTGACTTATTAAGTGAAGAAAAATATGAATATAGAAATCAGCTTAATCTGGATTTGAAGACCGGTAATAATTATCGATCTTCGGTTATCATTGCTGCGTTCGCTCATAAATATCTAGAGATGACGAATCAAAGTAGTGTTTTAGTTGGCGTACCGGTTCCGAATAGAAATCGTAATAATAGAAAGTTAGTTACGAGCATTGTTACAACATATCCAATATTGGTAAAAGCAGGGGATACATTAGAAGATTGTAGAAATAGTATATGTTGTCAGTTATTTGACAATTTGAAAATGCAATTTTTTGATTATAACAACTATTTCTATAAGGTTTCAAAGTTTGACATCATGTTTACGTATTACCCATCAGATTTTCATGTGCAATGCGGAAATAGCTGTTTGAGAGTTAATTCGTTGTTTACAATTAATTCTCCGGCCCCTATTCATATCATGCTTAATGATAATAATGTTTTAATGACAGAAATACAAACGGGATATTTTGGTGATCCCGAACTGTATGTTCGGGATAGCATTCAAAATATTCTTAATAATTATAGTAATGGTGAAGGATGGTAGCATATATGACGGTTAATAACACATATCAGATATTAGAAGAAAATTTACGTGATAACTTGAATAATTATATCATGGAAGATGATAAACAATTTTCTATGAAAGAGTTATTTGATCGTGTTGAAGAAAAGTATAAAGTTATTTCTGAAAGTAAGATCAATCAATTAGTGATTGTTTATATGGAAAGTACTGTTGATTGTTTAGCAACTATATTAGCTTTATGGAAAGTCGGAAAAACATATGTGCCGATTAATAAATTTACTCCTAAGAAGCGAATCGATTTAATAAAGAGTTCGTTAGAAACATTTAGTGAAATTAGGATCGATGATAACGGAACATTAGACATCATTCCCCATGAATTTAGCCCGAATAAAAATGATGAGAATCTCGCCTATATCATATTTACCTCCGGTACTACAGGTAAGCCTAAAGGGGTAAAGATTACACATGATAATTTAATCAGTTTGCTTACTGAATTAGGTAAATTTTTCACGTTTACTGAATCCGATACTTGGATTAATTTGCATTCGCTAGAGTTTGACTTTTCTGTTTGGGAAATTTTCGGACCGCTTTTTTATAAAAACAATCTAGTTTTACTGGGAAAACATGCAAAAATCTATGAATTTGATAAGATTTCAGAACTTATCAAGCAGAGTCACGTGACGATATTAAATCAGACGCCCACTGCCTTTTTCTCTTTGATGAATTTTTTAGATACGAAAACTATAAGTAATTTGAAAGCTGTGATTTTTGGCGGTGAAAAGGTAGATTATGGGGAATTACAGCCATATTATCAGGAATATAATCCTAAGGGTGTTGAATTCTATAACTTATATGGCATTACAGAAATTACCATACATGGTACTTTCCATAAGGTGGTAGCGAATGATTTTAATACGACTTTTTCAAATATAGGTAAAGGAATATTTGGGGATAATGTGTATCTCGAAAGAATTCCCAATACTGATAATTACGAAATCGTCGTTAGTGGGCCTACGGTTAGTGCTGGATATATCAATAATCCTGCGGAAAATGATAAGCGATTTAAGACTGGCAAGGACGGTCGATTATACTTCTCCGGTGATTTAGGGGAATATCTTCCGAATGGGGACATTAATTATATAGGGCGTATAGATGATCAAGTGGAGGTCAATGGTTTTAGAGTTGAGCTGGATGATGTTAAGGCTAATATCTTAGATGTTGACCGCAGTCTTAGACATATAGAAATCATTAAGTATCAAAATCGGCTTTTGTGCTTTTACACACGGGTTGCGAATGGTAAAAGTATTGATATAAAGGAACGCCTTCAAGACAGGTTGCCTGAATTTATGATTCCCGCAAAGTTTATCATGCTTGATAGTATGCCTCTAACCGTTAACGGTAAAGTTGATAAAAAACAGTTGCAAAATATATATGACAATACAATCATAATGAATGAAGCAAGTAATATAGATGATTATACAGAGTTTGAATTATGGTTACTCAGAGAGTATAGATTAGAAGGTATAGATTTTGGAAATACCTCATTTATGGGATTAGGATTATCATCGGTAGAACTTATAGATCTTCATAAAAAAATTATGGATCGATTTAAATTGAAAAAAGCGGTTAATGTTATAGACTTATTTCAATTTAAATCGATAACGTTATTTGAAGATGTTTATTTTGCATAAGGGAGCGGAATCGTGGATATTGCAATTGTTGGAGCTACATTTGAATTACAGGATACAGACACATTCGATACGTTATGGCGTAACTTATATGACGGAAAGGTTATAACTTATTATAGTTGTCATGATAAAGAGCAATCTCAGTTTACATTAAATAATTATGATTTGGATAAGATTAAAAAATTTCCTGACAAGTTATTTAAGTATACTGCTGAGCAAATTAAGAAGATGGATCCTCAACATAGGAGATTATTGGTATTAACGTATAAGTTATTACATACTTATAATTTAACGCATATAGGAAATGATGTTAATAATACCGGTGTATATACTGCTGTTGGGACGAGTCATTATTTGTTACATAATTTGTTAGCATCTGAAGAAAATGTAGATTATACAACATATATAAATAATGTACCGGATACGGCAGCCACAAAGATATCTTATAACTTTAATTTCCATGGACCTTCTGTTAATATCTCTACAGCTTGCTCAAGTGCGTCTTTAGCACTTGAACAAGCAGTTAAAGACCTAATGCTAGGAAGGGTGGATTGTTCCATTGTAGGTACATCGCGATTGCCGACTGAAAACTCTATTTCATATAGATATAGAAAAGATGGAATTTTTTCTAAGACAGGCCTATGTGCCCCTTTTGATAAATCTAGTGCCGGTATGGTTCCGGGCTTTGGAAGTATTGTATTGGCATTAAAGAGAAAAACAGATGCTGAGAAAGATGGTGACTCCATTTTAGCTGTAATTAAGGCTATAGGTATATCGAATGATGGAAGTGAAAAATCGAGCTATACCGCCCCTAGTGTTAGCGGTCAGTGCAGAGCTATTATGGCTGCGTATGACTCTTGTGAGTTAGTACCATCGGATATTGATTATCTTGAGACTCATGGTACGGGTACTGCCATTGGGGATGCCATTGAGTTTGAAAGTATATCAGAAGTATTTGATTGTACTTTAAATATTGGCTCAGCGAAGGCAAATTATGGTCATTTAGATAATAGCTCGTCCTTTTTATCAATTCTTAAAGTGATTTTGATGTTTGAGAATCAAGTAATGCCTAAGCAAGCTAACTTTTCAGAAAAACATCCATTTTTAAATAATGATCGAATAATGATTAATCAGAGCTCTCAAGAGGCGCCTATTAATAATATAGCTATTAATTCATTCGGCATCGGTGGAACAAACGCGCATATCATATTGCAAAGATATAATTCAGATTTTAAAGTCTCTAAGGTTATACCTGTTTCTTTTACAGAATCCGGACCGTATTGGATTGCGCCATTAAAGTCTAGAAATGATGTAAGAAAAAATAGAGGCTCTATAACAGCTAGTAGTGGAGAGGACATTGCTCAATTCATCAGTGAATATTTGGGTGAAGATATTAGTTTTGTACAAAAAACGATAAGTGAAATAGACTTGGAATCGTATACATTATTGGATTTAATTGATGCAATAGAAAATAAATTCCATATTATGTTGGATATGAGTGACTTTCAGGAAATCGATAAACCGTTAATAGAATGTGTTCTGGGTAAATTAAATGAGTCCGATACAAGTAACGCATTTAACGAAGTATTACATCCACTGGGGACATTCAATAAGGGACGTAAGACCTTATTTTTAATTCATCCGGCCGGCGGAACAATTAATGGGTATAGTAATTTCTTCAAGGATATAGATAATGACTATAATATCATCTTAATCTCCTTTCCTTTTGCTAATCTTAAATTTGTGAAGTTGTTTAGCTTAAGACAGTTGGCTAGCTATTATAAAGAATGTATTTCAGATTTTTTGAAAAAGAATCCATCAGAATACATCATAGGCGGGTATTCATTTGGAGGAAATGTAGCGTTTGAGATTGCTCATCAAATTCAGTCAGAGAGGAATTCTGATGTACCGGATGTGATTATGATTGATTCGCATCCTGTTGAAGCATATAATGAGTCTACTAAGAAACACATTACAGATATCGATATTCAAGACGCTGTACATGAATTTGTGAAACAAGGTGTTGTAGGGAAAGAGCTTGCTGATGAAAATGTAAAGAAATACGGTCTTATATGGAGACTTAACCATGATATGCTAAAGGGGTATACAGCTCCCAGTGAAATGCTTCATAGTCATCTTTATATTTTTATTTGTAAAGAGGCTGAAAACCTTGATTTGTTACAAAAGCTTGATATTCGATACTTGGATAAGACTTTGTGGCAAAAGCGATTTAGGGATAAAATTCATGTGAATTACGTTGATGGAAATCATTATTCGATTTATGCTGATAGTCAGTTAGGAATACCGATTGGTATGGAAATTGATCGAATTATGAATGAGGTACCTTATGGATCTGAATAGTTTTTTCTTATTGTTTCCCAGTATTTTTATGTTGCACGAATTTGAGGAGATGCTCTTGTTTCCTCATTTTATGGGGAAAAATCAGCAGTTGCAACGTCGATTTTTGGCGGGGGCATTTACACCGTCTAGATTCAATGCCATCGTTTGTCAGGAATTTATACTCCTGTTGATTGTGCTGGGCTTGAGTATTTATTTTAAAAGCTTCGACATTTACATCACCGTCATCATAGCGTATATATACCATGTGATCGGGCATATATTCCAAAGTATTTTCCTGCGACAGTACTTACCGGGTGTCCTTAGCGGCATCATCACGGCCGGTTATTGTACTTATCAGATGTATGATGTGGTATCAGCGAATTACTGGCTCTTGGCGTATTCGTTCATAACATTGCTGCTTATCCTTGTAAACATTGCGGTGAGTTTTAAAATATTACAGACGTTACAAAGACAATCTGATTAGACTGTGAACGGAAAGCTTTCATAGATATACAGACATATTGTTAAATAAAGCGGCTCCTCCATGAGGGGTCGCTTTTTGTATATAAAAAGGTCATCAACGTGTGTTGATGACCTCTCAATAAGTAATATATTACTATGCAATTTCCGCTTTCAAATCAATAATATGTTTAGCCGCCGTGCATCCCGGACAGTCGCAGAATTTAGCGCCTTTTGCCTTAATGTCTTTTGCGTGTTGCAATAACTGTGCGGCTACTTCGGCACCGAGCATTTGTTTTGCCAGATCGGAGCCTGCAAAGCCTATTGTTTCATCGATGAAGGCGATATTCTGTTCCGCCACGGATACGAGTTGTTTTGTGAGTTCCGCTTGTTTAGGTGTGCCTTCCGCATTGAGCCAGGATTGAGCGAACTCTTTTACCGTTTCATTGCTGGTCGGTGCATCTAATAAAGCTTGTACGAGTTGTGTTAATTGTGCGTGTGTCATGAGTACCTCCTATATATGCTGCTGACTATATAGTTTTAGAACAGAAACATGAGGCTATAAATAGCAACGTATGAGCATCTGTCCCTTTTGATGCTTTCATTATAGCATTTACATTATGTTTGACTAGTAGGATGTTTTTAGATAGATACTATCAAATAAGATAGCTGTCACAAGAACGATATATAATCGCAATTGTGACAGTTATGTGGCAGTACGGGTCAATCTAACAGTGTATTGTTATTTTATTTTCTGAAAGCCTCCGCGATGGAGTGAATACCGTCAAACAGGAAACCGAAAGCGATAAAGTATATAAATACCTCACCGGAAGCAATCGGCTTGAATATGAGTAACAGGCCTAGTAGTAACAGAACAAGTGCGAGCCATTTTGCACTGCCTCCCAGTAGTGATCCCATGGAGTCGGCATTTCTGGATTTAATGAAAATGATGATAGCATCGATTACCATCCAGATACCGATTGTGATCGGGAATACCAACGGTAGGAATGCAAATCCGCCGCACACGAGAAAGATACCGAATAAAGCATTGATAATGCCGCTGATGAGATACCAGCCGCTACGCAGTTCAGAGGGTAACATAAAATAATTTATAATGGAGCTGACTGCACTGACAAAAAAGATAATAGAAAATAGCCAGGCAAAAGCCATGAGATTAATAACGGGGTTTAATAGTAAGAATATCCCCAGGATAATGCTTACAATGCCCGATACAATAAAGAATAATCTGCTTGAACCACTCATAATAATTCCTCCAATCTTTGGTACTGCTTACTTTCAGTATGCGAGAAATCATGGTCTATGTCAAATTGTAATGATAAAACTGTGCTTTCACAAAACTCACATGTCCGCCCTGTTGACACAGTTCTATAGAATGCCGTATAATACCTTTATATCTTAAATCAAGCGATGAACGGGTATAAAGGTTTACAAATCCTGCTTTCAGAGAGTTGCCGGCCGGTGCGAGGCAATAGAGGTTGTACGCTGACACTCTCCCGCGAGCTTCGGTGGCGAACGTCAGTAGTCATCGACGGTGGTTCCGTTATCGCCGAAACGAGTCCCAATTAGGGTGGTACCGTGTTATGAATATAACGCCCCTTTGAGCAACGACGGTTGTTCTGAGGGGCTTTTTTATTTGTGAAAGTATAGGAAAAGGTGGTTATTATGGAACAGAATCGCATATATTTCTTTGATACAACGCTTCGTGACGGAGAACAGACACCGGGTGTGGCACTGCAGACACCGGAGAAGGTGGAAATTGCGAAAGGCCTAGTACGCCTCGGCATCGACGTAATCGAAGCCGGATTCCCGGCCGCATCTCCGGGGGATTTTGAAGCGGTACAGACCATTGCACGCGAAGTGAAGGGCGCAACCATCTGCGGCTTGGCGCGCGCCAATGAGAAGGATGTACAGAAGGTGGCGGAGGCCCTTGCGGATGCGGAGCGCAGCCGGTTGCATGTGTTTATCGCTACATCCGAAATCCATATGAAATATAAATTGAAGATGACTCGTGAAGAGGTGTTGGCAAAGGTACGATCCATTTTGGAATTTGCCAAGGGTAAATTCGACGAAATCGAGTTCTCCGGTGAAGATGCATCCCGTACGGATCTTGACTTTTTGTGTGAAGTATTCGGCGTAGCTATCGCCGGCGGCGCTACGATTCTCAATGTGCCGGACACGGTAGGCTATATGATGCCGCGAGAATTTGCCGATAAGATTCGCTACATCAGGGAACATACACCGGGTATTGATAAGGCGATTATCTCCGTTCACTGTCACGATGATCTGGGCCTTGCCAATGCGAACTCCCTGGCGGCTATCGAGGCGGGGGCGCGTCAGGTGGAATGTACCGTCAACGGACTTGGCGAACGGGCCGGCAATGTCGGTATCGAAGAGGTCGTGATGGCCCTTAAAACGCGTCACGATTACTTCGGCGACCTCCAGGTACATATCGATACGAAACAATTTACAAAGGTATCCAAACTCGTAAGTCGTTTAACAGGCGTTGTAGTGCCGCCGAACAAGGCGATTATCGGTTCCAATGCATTCGCGCATGAATCCGGTATTCACCAGCACGGTATGCTCAACAATCCTGAAACCTATGAAATCATGACACCTGAGTCCGTCGGGGCCGAGAAGACGAACATCGTGCTCGGTAAACACTCGGGGCGCCATGCCTTCGATGATCATTTGAAATCCCTTGGGTTCCATACTTTCACGGAGGAAAAAATCAACGATCTGTTTGTGAAGTTTAAAGCGTTGGCGGACCGCAAAAAACAAGTGTACGACGACGATATTATCGCCCTTGTGGTGGACAATATTCATCATAAAAAAGCGTTCGAGCTCGTGGCTCAATACTACAAATTGGGTGAAAAAGGTTACGCATACGCTGATGTCCGTCTCATGACTCCGGATGGTGAAAGAGCGGATGCTGCGGTCGGCGACGGTCCGGTAGACGCGTCCCTCAAGGCCGTTGAACGTGTGGTTGGCTTGCCGATCAGCCTGAAAGACTACCAGATCCGCGCGATTACAGCCGGTAAAGATGCCCTCGGGGAAGCCACCCTCAAGGTGGAATACAACGGTCGCTTGTACCATGGTCGTGGTATCAGCACCGATATCGTTAAATCAAGTGTGAATGCATATATCAATGCGGTGAATTCCGTATTCCTAGCTATGGAGCTAGAACAACAGGAGGAAGAATAAATGGGAATGACCATTACTGAAAAAAATATGGCTCGTCACGCGGGCCTCGATGTCGTTAAGCCGGGTCAGATTATCGAATGTCATTTGGATGCGGTGTTGATGAACGATATCACATTTCCACCGGCTCGCAGAGAGTTTTTGAAAATCGGAAAACCCGTATTCGACCGTCATAAAATCTACTTGGTGCCGGATCATTTCACACCGAATAAAGATATTCAGTCCGCTACACAGGCTAAGGTGATGCGCGACTTCGTACGCGAATATGGTATTACGAATTACTTTGAAGTGGGGCGTATGGGGATTGAGCATGTTATTTTGCCGGAAAAAGGTCTAATCGGTCCCGGTGAAATGATGATCGGTGCGGACTCTCACACGTGTACATATGGCGCGGTTAACGCATTCTCAACAGGCGTCGGTTCCACCGATGCGGGCGTGGCGATGGCGGAAGGCAAAACATGGTTCAAGGTGCCTGAAACCATCAAGGTTGAACTCGTCGGAAAGCCTAACAAATGGGTAACCGGTAAGGACATCATTCTTGAATTAATCGGACGCATCGGCGTTGACGGTGCTCGTTATATGGCCCTTGAATTTGCCGGCGAAGGCGTACAGCATATGACTATGGCTGACCGCCTGACGATTTGTAACATGGCTATCGAAGCGGGCGGCAAATGCGGCGTATTCCCTTATGATGAAATTACCGAAGCGTATATCAAAGGTCGCGTACATCGACCTGTTGAGCCTATCAATCCCGACCCTGATGCGGTGTATGCGCAAACGGTAACCATCGACTTGTCCAAATTGCAGCCGGTCGTGGCATTCCCGCATTTGCCTTCCAATACGCATTACATCGGCGATATCGATAAAGATATCAAAATCGATCAGGTCATTATCGGTTCCTGTACAAATGGCCGTTACGAAGACCTGGTGGCTGCCGCTGAAATCTTTAAAGGTCGCAAGGTGGCTCCATTCGTGCGCTGTATCGTGATCCCGGGCTCTCAGGATGTGTACGATCAGGCGATGAAAGAAGGCCTCTTGGATATTTTCATTCAGGCTGACTGTGCCGTGTCCACACCGACTTGCGGACCTTGTCTGGGCGGTTACATGGGCATCATGGCCGAAGGGGAACGCACCGTTTCCACGACGAACCGTAATTTCCGCGGGCGCATGGGACATGTGGATTCCGAGGTGTATTTGGCAAGCCCGTATGTGGCGGCAGCGAGTGCTGTACTAGGCCGTATTGCAGGGCCTGAGGAGGTTTAATATGGATTTTGAAAGCAAAAAAATCTGGCGCTACGGCGACGATGTAGATACAGACGTAATTATTCCTGCCCGCTATCTGGCGATTTCCGACTGGAACGAGTTGGCGGAACATGCGATGGAGGATATTGATACGACCTTCGCCCCCAATGTGAAAGCCGGAGAAATCATGGTGGCCGGAAAGAACTTCGGTTGCGGCTCCTCCCGTGAACATGCTCCTGGCGTTATCAAAGCAAAAGGTGTGCCTGTTATCGTGGCGCATTCCTTTGCGCGAATCTTCTTCCGTAATGCCATCAACATCGGTTTGCCTGTTGTTGAAATCGGAGACCAGGTGGACAGAATCGATGCAGGTGATGCAATCGGCGTGGATTTGTCTAAAGGGATTGTGTATAACTTGACGAAAAACGAACAATACCAAGGAACGGAGTTGCCACAATTTATTCAAGATATTGCGGCGGCCGGCGGTCTTGTGAGCTTTGCGAAAAACCGCAAGTAGTATAGAAGAAACGAAACACGTATCTCAAGCCTCCAAAGCGAGCTAAGTCGGTTTCGACACGTGTTTCGTTTCAAACTACTCTGCTTTCGGGGCAGCAAAACTTTAATCCCCGCCTTCTCGTTGTTATCTTGACTGGATTGTGGCAAAGGAAATAAGGGGAATGAGCTAAGTCGGTCTCAAGGCATATGCCGGCTCTTATCCTGTTAAGTGTTTTACGGATTTGAGCAAAGGTAACATTCCTTTAGCGGTTATAATCTTAAATGGGTTGTGGCACAGGGGATGGACTGGACCGTGTGGTATAGATAGACTGCAGTAGTCTGATATAGATAAACCGTAGCAGTCTGATAGGTCCCTGGATATTTGTTTGGGCTTTCAGTATAGAGATTTGGAGAGGTAAGATGAGCGAAAAGAATATTGTATTGATTCCCGGTGACGGTATCGGTACGGAGATTATTGCGGCGGCGAAGGCCGTGTGCGACGTGGCGTTTGAAAAGGCGGGCGTAGCGGTTAACTGGATTGATAAAAAGGCGGGCGGTGCGTCTATCGATGCATACGGCGTGCCGTTGACAGAGGAGACGGTTGAGGCTTGTAAGAAGGCCGATGCCGTATTGTTGGGCGCTGTTGGCGGTCCTAAATGGGATAATGTAGATCCTGCTATCCGTCCTGAAAAGGCAATCTTAGGTCTTCGTAAAGAGCTTGGCTTGTTCTGCAATTTACGTCCTGTTAAAATTTATCCGTCTTTACAAGAGTATTCTCCACTTAAAAAGGAGCTTGTACAGGATGTAGACTTCGTTATCGTTCGTGAGCTGACGGGCGGTATCTATTTCGGTGAGCGTGAAGAGGCACAAGGTGAAGGTGCTGACGAGTTTGCTTGGGATAAAGAGACATATAGCCGTTACGAAGTAGAGCGCATTATGGACATTGCCATGGAGACGGCTCGCAAACGCAATAAAAAGGTCGTATCCGTGGATAAAGCGAATGTATTGGCGTCCTCCCGCTTATGGCGTAAAATTGCGCAAGAGAAAGCGGCTGCGAACCCGGATATCAGCACGGATTACTTCTATGTGGACAATACGGCGATGCAGCTCGTTGTCAATCCTGCACAGTTCGATGTTATCGTAACGACGAATCTCTTCGGCGATATTCTTTCCGATGAAGGCGCCGTTATCTCCGGCTCTATCGGCTTATTGCCGTCCGCATCCATGGGGACCGGGACCGCTTTGTATGAACCGATACATGGCTCCGCGCCGGATATCATGGGCCGGAACTTGGCGAATCCGTTGGGGACAATCCTGTCCGCCGCGATGATGTGCCGTCATTCCCTTGATTTACCTCGAGTTGCCGATGCTATTGAAAGCGCTGTTGAGCAAGTGCTCATCGATGGATACCGTACGGGCGATATCTACCGCGAAGGCTTCAAACGGGTGGGGACAATCGAAATGGCGCAAGCGGTGATTGAGCGTCTATAAATCTTTATAGTAAACAACAAGGCTCCGAAGAGCTCCAGTGGCCACCCACCTCGTTTTACGAGGCCGCCAAGTCGCTCATCGGAGCCTTGTTGTTCTATTCTTAGAATTTATAGTCGTCAATCACCTAAAAAAGGGAGCAACCCTACTATGTGGCGCCAAGTCGGATCCAAAGGGCTTATTTTTGCTTTACTATATGTATATAGACGGTCAACTTATTATTTGTCTTTCCAGTACCACCATTTCAGTTTATCCGGATCGTGGTATTCATTTTCGGCGTAATAGACTGCAAGCCGAAAAACGTAGAGAACGCATCTGTCGGACGGTCGGCCGTTAAAGGCAGTATCTTTCAGATAGAGTTCTTCGGGGTCTTTACCAATCAGGTCTTCAATTGTTTTGATACCGATATTAAATAGGTGTTGCTCCATGTTTACACCTATTCCGGGGATTGTTTTTAAATCGCTTGCTTTTTTCATATCGTATCACTCCTAGTTGTTGGAAATTCAAGGATTGCTTTTTCTATATTTTAGCATAATAATATTACTTGCAATGATTCTGTTGAGCGCAAAGGGGGATCTATGACATCATCTACATACAGAGATTTAACGATTACCGCATTGTTGATGGCCTTAGCCATCATGATTCCTATCGTGATGCCCTTGAAGGTAGTGATACCGCCGGCATCGTATACATTGGCGAGTCACGTGCCGATTTTTCTGGCCATGTTTTTATCCCGCAAGATGACGGCCTGCGTAGTTTTTGGGTCGACGTTGGGATTCTTTGTGGCCGGCTTTCCTCTTGTCATCGTTATGCGCGCCGCATCCCATATCCTATTTGCGATGTTAGGGGCCCTTTATATCAGGAACCATCAAGCCGTTTTGTCCGGTGGCTTGTCGTTTGCCTTGTTTAACCTCGGCTGCGCCGTTGTTCATGCTGTCGGCGAGGTTCTGGCATGTCTGCTCTTTTACACTACGACGACTCTGCCGAACATCGATCTCGTGTACGTCGTATTCGGCCTTGTCGGTGGCGGCACCATCATACATAGCCTGGTGGACGGGTATATTTCGCTATATATCTATCGGGCGATTCCTAAACGGTTTTTGCTTGATGAAAGTAAATAAATTTGTACCTATAGATACAGACATAGTTATGTGCTTTCAGTATAATGAGGATAAATCAGATAACCTATATGTGTTAAATGCATAGTATTAATCACCGCAATATGATCAGAATATGTATCATGTGCGACGTTAGGGTATTAATGGATGTAGCACACATGGGCCATGTATTGTTGTTGAACAATCCCGTGAAAGTAGCCATAGAGGTGCAACTTTCACGGGATAGATGGAGGTTATTATGAGAAAACACATTAAAAATAATGTTTCGTGGGTCGGTAAAATTGATTGGGAACTACAGGAGTTCCACGGTTCCGATTACACCATCAATAATGGTTCCAGTCAGAATGCGTACTTGATTGAAGAGGAAAAGACGGTCCTCTTCGATACGGTGTGGAAGCCTCATTCTACGGAATTTATCGATAATCTCGAGTCTGAAATCGATTTGAATACGATTGATTTCATCGTATGTAATCACGGTGAAGTGGACCATAGCGGTTCGCTTCCTGCGTTGATGGAGCGGATTCCGAATACACCGATTTACTGTACGGAAAATGCGGTGAAGTCCCTCGTAGGGCAATATCATCATCCGGAATGGAATTTCAAGACCGTCAAGACCGGCGATTCCGTGGATATCGGGAGCGGCAAGTCCCTGGTGTTCGTTGAAATGCGTATGCTTCACTGGCCTGACTCGATGGCGACATATATGACGGGCGATAATATTTTGTTCTCTAACGATGCGTTCGGGCAACATTTCGCCGTAGAGGAATTGTGGGCGGACAAGGCGGATCAGTGCCGTTTGTGGGCTGAGGCCATGAAATACTATGCCAATATTTTGAATCCTTTCTCTCCATTGGTGAAAACTAAGGTTGAGGAAATTCAAAAGCTCAACCTGCCGATCGATATCATCGCTACGAGTCACGGTGCCATCTGGCGTGAAAATCCTATGCAAATCGTAGAAAAGTATTACGAATGGTCTCAGGCGTATCAGGAAGATCAGATTACCGTAGTGTACGATACCATGTGGGACGGCACGAAGAAATTGGCGCATAGAATTGCGGATGAAGTTGCAAAACAGTCTCCGGATACACGAGTTAAGATTTTTAACATCAGCAAGACGAATAAGAATGATATCATGACGGAAGTCTTCAAGTCGAAAGCCATCGCCGTGGGATCGCCGACCGTGGGCAACAGCGTGCTTTCATCCGTAGCGGGCTGGCTCGATTTTTTGCGTGAATTAAAGTTTAAAAATAAAAAGGCCGCTGTGTTCGGCACATACGGCTGGTCAGGCGAATCGACGAAGGTTTTGCGTGAAGAATTGACGAAATTCGGCTTTGCCGTAGTAGAGCCGGAAATTAAATGTAACTGGAATCCGGAACAGGCCGATTTTGATAAGGCGGAACCGCTCGTAACGGCTTTGTTGAAATAGTAATCATTTAATCTTGTAACGGTTAACGGTTTTGCGTAGCGTTTTCTAGGAACAGTAAAATTAAATAATATAATATAATAATCCCTCTGTATACTGAAGTTCATTTTTTAATAGTTGTTATATAGCACTATTAATGAGTGAGGTGTAGAACATATCTACCACAGGTCATACAGAGGGCTTTTTGCAATTATATTCAAATTATATAAACATATATAGTCCCGTATATCTGTGTATTTATGAAGAACTGCTGAAAGATTCACAGCTCATAGGTAATTGTTAAATGAAAATTTCGTGATTTGCGGCGCATAGTATTTTTATAAACTTATAATTAACTGGTTTATTAATAAGTTAAGAAAAATAATATGTAAAAAATGACTCTTAATATGAGGAAAAATCTACCCTTAGCATGAATTTACCGATTTGATAAAAATAGTCGAAAAGTTTAATTTAAAGGCATTTACAGGTTTCATGAAGAAATCTTAATGAGGCAATGTAAAGAAAATACTTGTATCTGTTTCTGATATCTGATATGATGTGCGGGCAATAAACAATATAAATTATTCTTAAACCAAGAATGGTGAAATGGAGATGAAATTTTATATTTCCGAATCTCTGTTCTATCATGAGAGCCGTGGTATTAATTTATATTGACTGTATATCAGGTTAATAAGTTTAATCTAAAGTGAAGGTGTAAGAATGAGAGAAAACAAACATTCAAAAAATTTAGCGTATGCTGTATTGGCTGCTGTTGCAGTCGGTGCGACTGTAGTGCCTGCGAGTGTGACAATGGCGGCAAGTACTGACTATGGTACAGGAAATACTATAGCTGGAGGTACAAGTAATGCTACTGTTATCGGTACGAATAATAGCGTTATTCCTGCGGATCATAGTTACCGTGACCGTAATTATATTAATGAACCGGATGAGTCGACTCGCGTGGAAGGTAACTTTGGTTCCGACTCTGTTGCGATTGGTAATGAGAACATCGCACGAGGTAGTAGCGCCATTGCTATCGGTGATTTATCTCACGCAAACTTGAGTGAAGCGACAGCTATCGGCCATAATGCACAGGCTGATCGCGTATCCTCCACGGCAATCGGTACGCGTTCAGGGGCTCTTGCTGATCGTTCTATAGCTATCGGCCATGAAGCACTTTCCGGTGGTTATAAAGCTAATGCAATCGGTTCTGATGCACGCACTTTCGGTAATCACTCTAACGCTATGGGATCTTCCGCATATGCGAATGGTGAGCATGCACAGGCGTATGGTGCCGGCGCAAATGCCGAGGGAGAACGTTCCAATGCATTCGGCTCTGATACTAAAGCAACTGCAAATTATGCAACTGCTATCGGTGATAAAGCGGAAGCCACTACTGAAAACTCCGTTGCATTAGGTCATTTATCCACTACACGTGCGGCTACCAATGTATCCAGTGCAAGTATTGCTAATCACACATTTGGTGGCTTTGCCGGTACTTCTCCTACAGGTTCCGTATCCGTAGGTAAAGAAGGTCAGGAACGTCAAATTCATAATGTGGCTGCCGGTGAAATTTCCGCTACATCCACAGATGCTGTAAACGGTAGTCAATTGTACTCCGTAGCAAATGATTTGCAAACACAAATCACTAACGGTATCAGTACTGAAATTACCAATGTTAATGGCCGTATCGGTGAATTGGGTAAACGTATTAATCGCGTAGGTGCCGGTTCTGCTGCATTAGCATCCTTGCATCCATTGGACTTCAATCCGGATGATAAATGGACTATCGCTGCAGGTTACGGTCATTACCGTAATGCGAATGCAGGCGCTTTAGGTGCTTTCTACCGTCCTAATGAAGATACAATGATTTCCATCGGAAGTACTGTAGGTAACGGCAACCCTCAATTGAATGCGGGTATATCCTTACGCCTTGGTAAACGTGCTCCGGAATCCCGTTCCCGTGTAGCTATGGGCCGTGAAATTGCTGAACTTAATGCACGCCTTCAAGATATGGAAAACAGATACAATAACTTGTTACAAATCTTGAATCCACATGCTATCGATCCTAGCAAAACTGCTGAATTCCCGGATGTTCCTAAAAATCATTGGGCTTACCAATACATTAGCCAATTGGCTGGTAATGGTATTCTTGTGGGCTATCCTGACGGTACGTTCAAGGGCGATGTGAAGATGACTCGTTATGAATTCGCAACTATGTTGTATCGTGCACTTCAAAACGGTGCTCCAATCGATGACAATATGCGTCGCGCAATGGATGAATTCGGTCCTGAATTACAGAATATCCGTCTTAACCATTATCGCATTGACCGTATTTCCGGTGATGATAATGATCGTCATAAGACAGAACGTGTTCGTGTTAATAACGAACCTAAAAACGAACGTGACGTATATGGTTCCCGTATCTCTGCAACAAGTACAACAACTACAACAGATACAACCACTCCAACAAAATAATTTCTATAGACAGCCGTTGGTTATCTATAGAAGAGATGCATTCTCCTTTCAAAACCAACCGTATCCTTCGGATGCGGTTGGCTTTTTGTGTATTTATTAACTTTTTTAAAGAGTTTCTAGAAAGAAAACCTATCGACAAATATACTGAAATACAGTATAGCGAATAGCTATAGGTTGAGAAAATATGATAGATAAAACAGCCGCAATGCATTTGCATTGCGGCTGTTTTCATACCAGTTTCCATATATTCATCAAGATACGAGTTAAAATCAACAGGCGTTTAACCACTACAGTCTGACTCCGATGATTTTATTTGTATCGATGGGGTGTTTACCCGTTTCTACTTGCGGGGCAAGTGTCTTATTTTTTTATAACTTTAAGATCTACAGGGATCTTAGCTTCTACAGTTTCGCCTTTGATGACTTTTTGAGCTGTATCAATAGCGATTTTACCCATTTGGTCCGGTTGTTGAGCAATTGTTGCAGCCAATGTGCCGTCTTGAACAGCTTTGTCCGCATCCGCAGTACCGTCAAAGCCTACGATGAAGATTGTTTTGCCTGCGGATTTAGCGGCTTGGATAGCACCCAATGCCATTTCGTCGTTATGAGCGAAGATAGCTTGTACATCCGGATTAGCCTGCAACATGTTTGTCGTTACATTCAAGCCTTTTGTACGGTCGAAGTCAGCGCTTTGTTTTGCCACGATTGTTAAGGATTTGTCAGCTACGTTGTGGAAGCCTTGGCCGCGTTCACGCGTTGCGGAAGCACCGGGGATACCTTCAAGCTCAGCTACTTTGGCTCCGTTGCCTAATTTATCAGCGATGAGTTGTGCCGCCATTTCGCCGCCTTTTACGTTATCGGAAGCGATGTGAGCCACTACCTTGCCTTTATCGGCGGAGCGGTCAACTGTGATTACAGGAATATTTTTAGCGTTTGCCGCTTCTACGGAAGTAGAAATTGCTGCGGAGTCTACAGGGTTAACGATCAATACGGATACGCCACTTTCAAGTAAATCGGAAATATCGTTTGCCTGTTTTGCAGGGTCGTTTTGAGCATCAACGATTTTAACCTTAAGACCGAGAACTTTGGCTTGAGCTTCAACGCCTTCTTTCATAGATACGAAGAACGGATTATTCAATGTGGAAACAGAGAAGCCGATCGTGCCGGATTTTTTGTCACCGCCGTTATCGGAACTTTTACCACAGCCCGCTACAAGACCGATAACCATAATAGCCATCGCCAAAAGTAATAATAGTTTTTTCATAGGAACCTCCTAGGCTTTCTTGCGGTCAGCAAGAACCGCCAATAAAATGACAATACCTTTTACGACTTGTTGATAGAAACTGGAAACGTCGAGAATATTTAACCCGTTGTTGAGGGTACCGATAATGAGGGCACCGATGAGAGTGCCGACGATATGACCACGACCGCCTGCAAGGCTTGTGCCGCCAAGAACCACCGCTGCGATAGCGTCCAGTTCGTAGCCTGCACCTGCTGTAGGTTGTGCAGAGTTAAGACGAGATGTGATGATTGCACCGGCGATGCCGCAGAGCATACCGGTTAAGGCATACACGAAGATTTTAACGCGGTCAATCTTGATGCCGGCAATGTAACTGACCTTTTCGCTGCCCCCTACGGCGTATGTTTTGCGACCTAAGGAGGTGCGGCTCAATACGAACCAGAGGATGATGAAAGCCAGAAACATGGTGATAGCCGGTACCGGAAGGCCTGCGATATCCCCTTGGCCAAAGGCGTGGAATAGAGGGGCCTGCGTAAGTCCGGAGATTGGATTACCGTCGGTGAATACCAAAGTCGCACCGCGGTAAATCGTCATCGTCGCCAGTGTAGCGATAAATGGGGCTACGCGGCCGTAGGTGATAACGAGACCGTTGATGCCGCCCAATACGAGGCCCGCACCTGCGGCTAACACGATAGCCAATACAGGGTCAGTACCAGTTACAATGAGGTTTGCCATCACCGCACTGGAGAGGGCGAGGATGGAGCCGACCGATAAGTCGATACCGCCAGTTAAGATGACGAATGTCATACCGAAGGCGATGATCGCATTGATGGATACTTGGCGCAACAGATTACGCAAGTTAGAGAATTCAAGGAAACTGTCGTTCATGACAGAGATGATTACAAATAATAAGATGAGGCCGATGAGGGGGCCTAATTTTTTTACATATTGTAGAGCTTTGCTGTCCATTATTGTCCTCCTGTGGCTAATGTCATAATCGATTCCGGTGTTGCATCACTGCGGTCCAAGATACCTGCTACGCGCCCTTCATGAATGACCATGACGCGGTCGCTCATGCCGAGCACTTCAGGCAGTTCGGATGACACCATGATAATGGACACACCATCGTTCGTTAATTCGTTCATTAAATCATAAATATCACGTTTTGCACCGATATCGATACCGCGTGTCGGTTCGTCCATGATGATGATGGACGGCTTTTTGCCGACCCATTTGGCGATGACAACCTTTTGTTGGTTGCCGCCTGAAAGGGACGATGCGGGCTCGTGAATCGACTGAGTTTTAACGCCCAGCTTTTTAGATAATTCGTCAGCAAAGGACTCTAATTTATTTTTTTTCAGCACATGGTTCGGGCAAATTTCGCCGAGGTTCGGCAATGTAATGTTGGAACCGATGGAAAAATCGAGGATCAACCCTTCGCTTTTTCTGTTTTCCGTGATGAAAGCAATGCCCGCATTGATGGCATCTTCCGGCTTTTTACAGTTGAGGACGGATCCGTTTACCGTAATGGTTCCACCGTTGTGTTTGTCCACACCGAAGATGGCGCGCATGATTTCGGTTCGGCCCGCACCCATAAGACCTGCCACACCGAGGATCTCACCTTTACGCAAGTTGAAGGAAATATCATTGTCGAAGCCGTGCGGTTGCAAGTTATCTACGCTCATGACAACCTCGCCCGGTGTTGTGGTGCGGTCCGGATAAAATTCATTGATGGAGCGGCCTACCATGTGGCGTACCACCTCGTCTACGGAAATATCCGCTGTCGGCTTGGTGATAATCGTATGACCGTCACGCATGACCGTAATGGTGTCACATTCACTGAATACCTCTTCCATGCGATGCGAAATGTACACGATGGCAACACCGTGTTCTTTCATTTTGCGCATCATCTTGAATAGGGTTGCTGTTTCACGTTCCGTAAGGGCTGCTGTCGGTTCGTCCATGATGACAACCTTCGCATCCAACATCAGTATACGAAGAATTTCCGTCATCTGCTGATGGCCGACGGAGCAGAGGCCCGCTTCGGTCGTGAGCGGTAGTTCGATGCCCAGTTCGCGGCATGTATCCTGTGCTTCCTTGAGCATGGCCTTTTTATCGAGCATACCGAACCGTGTGCGCTTCGGTCTCATCAGATACAGGTTTTCCAACAACGTTAAGTTCGGCCAGATATTTAGTTCTTGATGAATGAAGGCGACGCCGTTCAGTTCAGCCTCCCGCGGATTTTGAAAGGTGCGTTCTACGCCGTCGATGGTAATCGTACCGGCATCCGCCTTATAAATACCGGTGAGGATATTCATGAGGGTGGACTTGCCGGCGCCGTTTTCGCCCATCAAGGCGTGAACCTCGCCCTCCTTGAGGGTAATACTCACATCGCGCAGTACCTGGTTCGTACCAAATGCCTTCGCAATGCCTGACATAACAATTTCCATAACTACTCCTATATTATTGGTGAAAGTATCGATATCGTATATATCATATGTATATATGATTTAAATACGTATATATATGATTTAAAACTATGCATTTACATCATATATTTAGGGCTTTATCGATTATATCATTTACGGGCGGTCGCTGAAAATACAGTCGGCACGTAAGATGATATTCGCATACGGCGATACTTCACCGGTTCTGATAATACATTTACACTGCTTTGTCGCTTCTTTGAAAGCGTCATGACTCGTTTCAATCCACTCGAATTGATTCGGTGGAAAGGTAGAAGTTAAAAACTGGTGAGCATCAGCATTTTGCTGTTCCATTTCCCGGGCGATGTGAATCGCCTCTGTTTTCATATGCTTAGCGATGATGGATACCACCTGCTCAAAGCCGGGTACTCCGAATTCTAAGGCCAAGTCGATCTTTTGAACCCCTTCGGGTACTGGTAAGCCACAGTCAGAGATACAAATTGTATCCGTATGGCCGAGATCTGCAAGAATCTTGGCGATATGGCTGTTTAAAATGCCGTGTCGTTGCATAGATAACTCCTTTTTCTATTTCAATGAATGAGGCGTTAGAACCTCATTCATTAATTCTATCTGCTATAGAGGACAGTTGCATTTATTGCTTGAAGAACGTATAGCTTGGATTGAACAGGCCTTTCGAAGCGACTTTTGCCCTGCGAAGGCGACCCCGGCCAGTGAAGCTTTTAAAGGCCTGTTCAATCTATACGTGTTCCGTTAAGAATGCAGCGACCTCGTCCTTTGTCGGCATGCCGCCTTGAGCGCCCAGGCGTTGAATGGAGAGGGCGGCCGCCGCATTACCGTAGTGAAGTGCATCCGCGAGGCTTTTACCATTGACGATAGCCGTTGCAAAGGCACCGTTGAAGGTATCACCGGCACCTGTTGTATCCACCGGCTCAACCTTGAAGCCTGATACCGTTTTGATTTCGCCCTTGTCGGCATAGCCGACGCCCTTGCTGCCGAGGGTAACGATGATTTTGTTTTCATTAGCCAACAAAGTTTCTTCCGTAGATTGGTTAGGGTAGAGGGCCGATAGCTCATGTTCGTTTGGAGTGATGTATGTTGCCAACTTTAACCACTCAGGATCGAGGTCAGCCGCCGGGGCCGGGTTTAAGAGGACTTTCACATCAGCCTCGTGACAACGACGCACGATATATTCGATAGTTGGAACAGGAATCTCGTTTTGAACCATTACGAGATCGGCCTGCTCGATAGCGGACCACGCATTATCTACTACGGATTTATCGACCTTCGCGTTAGCGCCGGCAATAACGATGATGCTATTATCACCTTCAGCCAGCGTGATGTGAGCTGTACCTGTTGTAGTGTCCGGTACAGTGACAATGTAGTCTGTGTTAATGAAATTTTCTTTCAGATTATCTAAAATCATCTGGCCGTATGCATCTTGACCGATGCAGCCGACCATAGTGACCTTTGCACCTAGACGGGCAGCAGCCACCGCCTGGTTGGCACCTTTGCCGCCGTGGGCGATGTGCAGGTCGTTGCCCATAATGGTTTCGCCTGCCGCAGGACGTTTATCCGCGAGGACTACAATATCCATGTTGCAACTGCCAATAACAACAATGTGATTCATAATAACTCCTTAATAAGCCTCAGCGCTTAGTGGGACTAAAAATGTTTATCATTTATTTTTATACACAAACTTTGAGATGTTTTATACAATAAAATGTATATATTATATTAATGTAATCGATAATCGCATAGGCGTTTACTTTCACATATCTATTAGTATAACTTAATCATTTATTAGTATAGCCTAAATACGCGAGTTTATCTATATAAATATCTATAAAATATGGGAATAAAAAAGGTATACCCTAAAATTGCTTTACATGAGTAAAAATGTACTGATTAGATTTAGGATATACTACTTTGAAGAGTATTTAATTTTTAAAGACACTGGTTTAGTTCAAATGTTATAATCCGTTTAGTATATTTACATAATCCTGTCGTTGATCAAGTATAGAGATTAAATAAATAGTTCTAGTTTCCTCTACAACTGTGTAGAAAATAATAAGCCTTTCTAAAATCAACATTCGAAAGTTACTGTCATTAAGCGCTCTAATTTTAGGTGTAGTCCCCATATATGGATGATTCATAAGATTTGAAATTGAATTTTGAATATTTTCTTTGACTTGTATAGCTGTTTCTTTTGAAAACTGCATAGCTACATAAAGTATTTGCTGATGTAGCTCTTTATTGAACTTTTCAGCAGGAATGATTGTGTAGGTTTGGGATTCCACAGATTTACCCCATTTGCTCTAGCATTTTATCAATACTGTTGAAAGTTTCATCAAGTGTAGTGGTACGACCTTGAATGATATCGTTTTGCCCTTCTACAAGAGAGGATAGTAATTCTATTTTTGACTTTAACATATTGTAAGTATTATAGCCGAGACTTACGGTGTCTCCACGACCATTTACGGTAATAATAGCAGCCTCATTTTTAAGTTGTAAGGATTTAGAAATTTCAGGATACTTATTTCGTAAATCAGAGGATGGACGTATTGTTTCACGTAATATTCCCATAGTTATCTCCTTATAGTTTTAAAAGTGTTAGTTCATTATTTATATACCATAATTATATCATTTAAACGATATAATTGCAGTATATAAATATATATGAGGTATTTATTTAAAGGGTTTTAACTAGATACTTTAATCATATAATGATATATAAAAAGACTATCTCCATATGTATTGGAGATAGTCTGATATTGGTATATAGTATTTTCTCTTTTCTACTAAATTTAATGTGATATATTAGTGAAAGCTTGGTTTATCAAAGTGTGTACCCGGTTCGCCGACACCGATGCTGGCACGGGTAAACGGAGTTTCATCATCTGCGTGTAAGATGTCAAAAATCGCTTTCACAACGGCCTCTCGAGAGACCTGGGCATCGTTGAATTGAGAGCCTTCAGGAATGAGTTCGTAATCGGTCTTTTCCGGATCATTGTAAAGCCATGTGAGGCGTAAAATAGTGTAGTTTAAATTAGATTCGCGCAACACATTACGAGCCTGGCGTTCGCCTTGTACATAACTGATAGGTAAACTGTCAAAGGTCCATTTTTCGAGAGCTGCCGGGAATTCACCGGATAAACCGGCGATGGAGACACCGATGATGCGGCGTACATTGTTACGACTTAGGGCTTTTACGATGGCGGCCATATCGCTGCCGGATTCCATAGCGTTCACATATACAACTTCGGCATTAGTCACGGCCTCTTCCAATTTCGCGGGATTCTGAAAGGAACCTTCTATAACGGTGATACGTTCATGTGCATAAATCTCGGGATCCAGACGACGTTTTAATTGACGACCGTATAATGTGATATGCATATCTGTGTATGTTAATAAGGTAGCAGTCAATTTTTGAGCGATTTGGCCCGCAGCTCCTAAAATCGTAATATATTTATACATAAAAAGACCTCCTATGTTCGGGCATAAATATTTGATGAAATTTTAACATACATATATGACAAATACGTGAGAAAAAATGGTGAGAAATAATTTCTTGAAATTGCTTTGAGGTTCTGAAAGTTTAATTAGTACCCAGGATTTCTTTTGTTGTTTTTAGCTGCGCAAATCGATCCCGCCAAATCTTTTCTTTGTAGAATGATAGGATTTTATCGGCGGATAGATGTTCGTTGTCAAAGGTAGAGACGGCATCTTCGACGATGGTGAGATTATAACCATATTCAAAGCCTACTTTCACGGAGGTATCGATACAGAATTCCACCTGCATTCCCACGAATGTTAAATCGGTAATATTTTTGTTGTCTAAATATTCCTTTAGCTCAGTATCTTTGAAGATACTGTTATAATATTTATTAAAGATCTTTTCGTTTCCTTGCGGTTTTAATTCGTGATAGATTTGCCAATTATCGCTACCCGTTGCCAATAAACCTTCAGCTTCAGAGTGTCTGATAAAAATTACTTCTATATTTTGATTTCTGAAATGTTGAATGATTGCTTTTGTATTAGCGATAAGATTTTTCGCATCGTAAGGGTTTGCCTTAACTAATCCTTCTTGTATATCGATTACGATTAATGCCTGTGTCATGCTGAACCTCCTTGGTGGGATATATACATATATTATATACTAACATTTTTAGGATATCGACGTTGTCAAAATTATTGTTAGTAAATGAAAAAGATTAATGTTAATTGCAGGCTATTAGACAGTTCTTGATTTAGCGTAAGAACAACTACGGTTGACTATCTTTGTATAGAATGCTATCCTATATATGACAAAGGAAACGAAGATGTGGAGATATAGAGTCTTCATACAAATAAAAATAGCAGGGTTGCCGCCCTGCTATTTTTGTTGTGCTGGTTACTAACGAGAGTGCCTGTCCAGCCACTTGCAGATATAGTGACAAGTTATACCTGCTATGACAGACACTGCTAAGGAAACGAAAATATCAAACAGAGTCTTCACCTCCTTTCTGTTACCAGAATGGAGTAGTAACATTTCAATTATACAATGAATATATATGCCTTTCCAGACACAATGATTACATATCTATTTGGTGGACGGCATATCAAACTGATAGAACACCGCGTGCAAAACTGATGGAACAATGATAAAATAAATCCATATATATTTTTATAGAAATGAGGCAATTATGGAACGGATTCAGGATCTTGTGTATACTCATGTGCAGGGTGGTCAGTTCAGGTGGGTCACGGTCAGCACGTTGATGCTGGCGTTGGGGGCTATTTTACATTTGGTGAGTCCCAGTGTATTGGGGGTAACGCCGAACTGGATGATTGCTACGTACTGCGTGGCTATTTTATTGACACGGCCCAGCTTGCGTCAAACTTTAGGGGTTGGTCTTGTGGCGGCGCTGATCAATGTGTTGACGTCTAAATCGGCATTCCCGTACGGTAACTTATTGTCCGAACCGGGTGGCGCGTTGACGGCGGCCCTCGTAGCGCGTGCTATGATGTCCGTCAAGTTCCGTAAAATAGGCGGCTTTGATATTACGCCGGTTATTACGGGCTTTCTGGCGACCGTTGTGTCCGGCGGTATCTTCGTAACGATTTTGTGGCAGATCCTAGGATTGCCGAATAATGTATATATGTACGGTATGTGGCCTATGGTACTCATCGTCGGTGCGTTGAACGGTGCCATTACGCCGATTCTATATATTCCCGCTCAGCGATTGTTCTCAAAGCGCGGCATGTTGCCGGATGCGGATCAGTTAACATCGGATCATAGCGGACTCACCATTTTGCCGGAACGGCAGGCGAAAATTTCCATCGAGCATATGAATTATTATCATCCGAAGTCGACCGCTCCGACATTGGAGAACATCAATCTCGATGTGCATGACGGTGATTTTCTCGTCGTGACGGGTCCTGCCGGTTGTGGTAAAAGTACCCTTTGTATGGCGATGGTAGGGGCGGTGCCTAAATTTTACGGCGGTCGTCTCGAAGGCATGGTCTTTGTAGAAGGGAAAGCGACGACACAGCTTGAAATTCCTGAATTGGCGAATCATATCGGGGTTGTTCTCGCCGATTATGATACGCAGCTCGTAACGATGACCGTTCGCGAAGAGGTGGCATTCGCCATGGAAAATCGCGGATATCATCGAGATGTGATTGAAGCGCGTTCCCAAGAGGTGTTTGAACAGGTCGGTCTTGTAGGTTTAGAGGATCGCAAGATTACGAGCCTTTCCGGAGGACAGCGTCAACGGCTGGCCATTGCCTCCGTATTGGCTACAAATCCGTCTATATTGGTGCTTGATGAACCGACCAGCTCTCTTGATCCGGACGGTACCGCGGAACTGTATCGGATTGTGGGCGGCTTGAACCGGAATCACAATATTACTGTTGTGGTTATCGATCATGACCTTCATGCCGTGTTGCCGTACGCAAATCGCATGGCTCTCATGGTGGACGGCTCTATCGCTTGTGACGATGATGTACCTACTACGCTTCGTTACATGTACGAGCATAATATTCACGTTGATGCATTGCCGTCCGTGTTTACAACCTATATGGAACTGGAACAGGCGGGCTTTCACAGTGATGAACCTTGGCTCAGCATCGAATCCGCCATTAAGGGCCTGCATCAGTTGGAAATGGCGCATGCCATTCAGGTTGAGGTTCATGGTGAAAGTGCCGTTGATGAAATCGTAAACGGAAAGGACGGTGGCACGCATGCTTAAGATTGAAAATGTAAGTTTCGGCTATGTGCCGACCGTAGATATTTTCCGAAATGTATCTTTCACGATCGACGGCGGCGAATATATCGCCATCGGCGGTCGCAACGGTTGCGGTAAGACGACGATTACGCGTCTTTTAGTGGGCCTTGAAAGTCCTACGAGCGGCCATATGTATTATAACGGCACGGATATTACCGCGATGCCCGCATCAAAGCGCGGGCAGTTCATCGGTTACGTGTTTCAACAGCCGGATCGCCAGATGTTCAGACCGACCGTTGCTACGGAGGTTGCCTTCGGACCGGAATCGCTCGGACGCGGTAAGGACGAAGTCAATCGCATCGTTGAGGATGTGCTCGTCAAAACGGGAATTTCTCACTTGAAGGATGCTTATCCTCCGACATTGCGACGCGGTGAAAAGCAACGCGTTGCCATTGCATCGGCACTTGCAATGCAATCTAAAATCCTCATCCTTGACGAACCGACCAGCGGGCAGGACGGCAAGGAAACGAAGGAATTACTGAAGTTGTTGCGTCAACTGAACAATGAAGGCATCACGATCTTACTTATCACACACGATATGGAAATCATGGCCGGTGAATGCAGTCGTGCCCTTATCATGGGACATCAGACTCTCGCCTTTGACGGTACGCCGCAGGATTTATTTATGAAATCCACCGACGAATTACTTGACTTGGGACTTACGAAGCCGCCAAGTGTGGAACTTTCACTGGCGGTACCGAAATTAGGCTATTGCAAGTCCATGGATGAATTGAAATCGAAATTAGTGGCTCAGTTGAGCGGAAAATAGGAGGGACATATGGAACGTTTAGTACCGTTAACAAAAATTTTGATGACCCTCGCCGTATCCGTGTGGGCCATATTGCTTCGAGACTGGCCGTCCCTGTTAGCGCTGGTGATCTTCGAATCGGCAGTTCTGCTCGTATTCGGTCTGTTAGTGAAACAATACAAAACTGTTTTTGCATTGATTTCATTTGCCGTGTTTTTAGGACTGATCCAATTCCTCGGCAGCGGCGATGTGGAATCGGCCATCGTGTCCGGCTTGCGAATGCTTGCTATGACATTAGTGTTCATCGCTCTTTTGGCGACGACGAAATTGCAGGATTTGACGGCGGCCCTCGTAACGCAATGTAAAATTCCTTATGAATACGCATTTATGTTTACCGCGGCGCTCCGCTTCGTGCCTGATTTTATTGCTGAAAGCCACGCCGTACAGGAGGCGCAGGCCTGTCGTGGCTTATCCTTGGAGGGAAACTTTGTCAAGCGTATCAAATCCTATGCATCCGTGATTCAGCCGTTGCTCCTGAAATCCTTGGGACGCTCTGAAACCATGGCGCTGTCCCTGGAACTGCGGGGCTTTGGCGGACCGACGCACAGCTTTGCGGCGTCGGTGGGACTCCGTTCACTTGATTATGGCGTTATAGCGGGATTGGTAGTTGTTACCATATTAATTTTCGTATTATATAATTGATTCTTAAGCTGTTGTAGCGATATGCTATGACAGCTTTTTTGATGTATGGTACACTAAAATAGACTTATTATAAAGATAATAGATTTGGGAGTACCATATGCAGTTATATATTCGGTTAGCCTGTCCTGAAGATATTCCGGCCTGTTTAGACATTTATAATTACGAAGTCCTCAACGGCGTGGCTACACTTGACCTGGAACCGCGTACGTTAGCGGAGTGGCATGAATGGTTTGCAGAACACAATCGTGATGAGCATCATCCGATCATTGTCGGAACCGTTGATGATGTTGTGGCCGGCTATGCGTCACTTTCACCATATCGAATGAAGGATGCATTTAAAAGTACCGTGGAACTGTCCATTTATATTCATCAGGATTACCGTGGAAAAGGTATCGCAACGAAATTGATGAGTTATATTTTGGATATGGCCAAGGGTGATGAAAGTTTACATAATGTGGTGTCCGTGATTACGGCCGGTAATGAAGGCAGTACTAAACTGCACGAGCGTTTCGGATTTACCTATTGCGGACTGACGCCGCAGGTAGGATTTAAAAATGGTGCGTATCAGGATACCGAAACATACTCATTATTGGTATAATAAAAGCTGGAAGAGAATGAAGCTGTTGAGTGAACTGTAATTTTATAATATATGCAAAGGGATAGATTATCTATAAGGGTTCGCCGTGGGGTAAGGCGAATAGGGTGATAGAATGAATATGAAATATGAACGGCAGTTCGTGGGATACAGCACATATCGCAGCCGTCTCGTCGATGGTCATGTACATACGGAACTATGTCCGCACGGCAGCGGGGATCGGACCGCGATGATGATTGAAAAAGCCATCGAATTGCGCATTGAAAAAGTATGTCTTACGGAACATGCTCCGTTGCCGGTGGGATTTGCGTCGGAATACGGCGGTGATATGAAAGCCCTCGAAACGGCTTCCTTAAAACTGAATCAA
This sequence comes from Veillonella rodentium, assembly GCF_900187285.1. Classification (NCBI taxonomy): domain Bacteria; kingdom Bacillati; phylum Bacillota; class Negativicutes; order Veillonellales; family Veillonellaceae; genus Veillonella; species Veillonella rodentium. The sequence continues at coordinate 185,802 of NZ_LT906470.1, forward strand.
GTGGATGCCTATCTTGAATTGGGACGCCAGTTACAACGGGCATACGGTACGCATATTGATATTTCACTGGGCTTTGAAGTGGATTACATTCCGGGCTATGAAGCGGATATTCAGGAGTTTTTAGATCGCTATGGTCCGTTGACGGAGGAGAATATTCTGTCCGTGCATTTTATGGAAGGTGTGGATAATGCTTTCTATTGCATTGACTACAGCCCTGAAGAATTTGAACGGGGCTTCGGTCCGTGGATACAAAAGCAGTTTGATTTGTATTACAAATATTTTGCCACCGTACACCAGGCGGTGCGTGCCGATCTCGGCGAATATACGCCGAAACGAATCGGTCATTTTGATTTAATCAAGAAATATCAACATCATTTCGGCTTTGAGCATCATTTTGACCGCCGTAACGCACAAATGGTGAGTGATATCCTACATATCATGCGCGTTCAGGGCCGTGAACTGGACTATAACATGAGCGGTTTCTTCAAGCCGGACTGTCAGGAAATGTATCCGAGTCGATTTATACAGGGCATGGCTGCCGTTATCGGTGTACCGTTCGTATTGGGATCCGATGCACATAGCGTTAAGGATATAGAGCGCGTATGGGGATAACAGTGTTATTGCTTTTTGCTGGGGTAGTTATATTACGATAATTTAGTTAAAAGGAAGGTCTATACTTGTTTGCTCCGTTCTACGCAAAGTCGCCGCACAAGTACAGACCTTCCTTTTGTCATTTGGCTAATAGGGAATACTCCATCAAAAAGCAATAATAAATACATTTATATAAAATATATGAAGTTTTAACGGTTCTATTGACATATCGGCAGAACCGTTATATTATGATTTCATACTTTAATAAGATAAAGCAATAAAATAGAAAAATACCTATATGGTAATTTGTTTCTCATAGCAAATTAAATAGCCATATAACTCGAACAGTTACATAATTTAAATGGCTAGTAAAGGTTATATAGTTTTCAAAAACATGAGAAATAATATAGATCAATGATAGAAAGGATGATAACGATGGTACAGCAGCAATTGCCTACGGGGTTTCGCGATGATGTAGGGGCTTTGGCGGAACGCAAGGATGATATGGGCCGCTATGTGCTGGATCTGTGTCGGAATCGTGGATATACGAAAATTTCGACGCCTCTCATGGAGTACAAGGATGTGTTTCAAGGGTATGCCATGGGGCGTCAACATATGTACGAGTTCCTCGACGGTACGGCTAAGTCCATTGTGGTTCGTCCTGATCTGACCATGCCTATCGGTCGTTTTCTGGCGACGACGAATATCGAGTTGCCGCGTAAATTCTATTATCTCGGAGATGTATTGGGACGCACCGAGAAGCATCGCGGCGGGATCAATCAGGTGACGCAGGGCGGAATCGAGCTCGTCGGGTATGAGTCGATGGCGGCTGAACAGGAATGTATCGATCTCATCAAGGAGGTCAATCAGACACAGCTGAAAGGCGCATTGCAACTTGAGCTGGGGGATGCGCGATTTGCGTTTGCTATTACCGATGCGCTGGGGCTCAGCGATGATGAACGAACACCTTTACTGGATGCGTTATTTGCGAAAAATCTTCCTCTTTATGAAAGTATCATCAAGGTTTACGAAAATAGTGCACTGTATCCGTTCCTTGCAGTGTGGCCGCGTTTGTTCGGGACCATTGATGAGGTGTTATCCGAATTGTCCGGTGTTATTTTACCGGCCCCCGCACAGCGGTTGTGGGACGCATTGATGGAGTTCGGTCAATCCGTTGAGGCTGACGGACAAGCGGTACGTATCGACTTATCGAATCAGCCGCCTCAATCCTACTATACGGGGCTGACTTTCAGAGGTTTTGTGGACGGTGTGTCTCAATATATCGTCAGCGGCGGTCGTTATGATAAGCTGCTAAATAACTTTGACGGTAATCCCGTGCATGCGGTGGGGATGGCTTTCAATATCGATGTCCTTACCGACGTGAGCGCCTCGGTTACATCTGCCGTGACGAGTGGATCCGGGAAGCTTCGTATCGCTCTCACGAAGGGCCGCGTGGAGGAACAGGCTGTTCCGTTACTGGAAGCATGCGGTATCGATTGTGAACCGCTCCGGAACAAAGCCCGTAAGCTCATCATTCCGCTCGGAGATGAGCTGGAGATCATTTTGGTGAAAGGCGGAGATGTGACGACATATCTGAATAATGGGGTCGTAGATATCGGAATCGTCGGCAGTGATGTGCTGGATGAGCAGGAACAGACGAGTTATCAATTATTAGATCTTAAGACGGGGCAATGTCAATTTATCCTGGCATCGCTTGGCGGATATAATCCGAAAGAGGGGCGTCGTCAGCGTATCGGCACGAAGTATCCCGTAGTGACGAAACAGTATTTCGGAGCTCAGGATGTGGAAATCATCAAGATTGAAGGCTCCGTAGAGCTGGCGCCTCTTGTAGGCTTGGCGGATGCCATCGTGGATATTACGGAAACGGGTACAACTTTGCGTGAGAATAATTTGGAAATCTTTGACCGGTTGCAGCGCATTTCAACACGGCTTGTGGCGAATCCGCTGGCATTGAAACAAAAACGAAATACCATTTTTAAGTTGATAGATCAACTGTCCGAGGAGATTAATCAATAGTAGCGATAACGAGCAATGGTGAAATAATACTTAAATAGGTATTATTTAAAACACTCAAACGGAAAGAAGGATGGAAATGAAAATTTATAAGGAATCGCTGGACTCGATGCTTTCTATTGTGCGTAATTATACGCAGCAGACGACAGATATGGAAATCGAGCGGCGAGTGTATGATATTATCAGCGATGTGCGTATGAACGGAGATACGGCGTTACGCGCCTATTCGGAAAAATTTGACGGTGTCAGCATTGATACTTTCAGAGTCCCTCAGGCGGATATCGATGCGGCGTATGAATCATTGCCGAATGATCTCAAGGCGGCCCTTCTCAAGGCAAAGGAAAACATTACGGAATTTCACAGCCGTGAGATTGAACAAGGGTTTGTGGACATGGATACGCCGGGCATTATTCGCGGTCAAAAGGTGATTCCTTTGGCGCGCGTCGGTCTGTACGTGCCGGGCGGTACGGCGGCATATCCGTCGACTATCATGATGACGGCATTGCCGGCTAAGATTGCGGGTGTTAAGGAAATCATTATGGTGACGCCGCCTCAAAAGGATGGCATCAATCCGGCCGTGCTGGGGGCGGCGAAAATAGCCGGCGTCGACGCGGTGTATCAGGTGGGCGGCGCTCAAGGTGTGGCGGCCCTCGCATACGGCACGGAAACGATTCCGAAGGTTGATAAAATCGTGGGCCCCGGCAATATCTACGTGGCTACCGCAAAGCGCCAGGTGTTCGGTCAGGTCGATATCGATATGATCGCCGGCCCCAGTGAAATCGGTGTTATTGCGGATGACAGTGCAAATCCGGTGCATCTTGCGGCGGACCTTTTGTCGCAGGCGGAGCACGATGCGCGGGCTCGGGCTATCATGGTGACCACCAGTGAAAGCTTGGCAAATGCCGTGTCGGATGAGGTGGAACGTCAACTTAAGACGTTACCTCGTGAAAGCATCGCGCGTCCCGCGATTGAAAACAACAGCTATATTGCGGTGCTGAATTCTGTGGAGGATATGTTTACGGTCATGAATGAAGTGGCGCCGGAGCATTTGGAAATTCAGCTGCCGGATCCGATGAGTTATATGAGTCTGGTTCAGAACGCAGGCTCCGTATTTCTCGGTGCATATGCGTCCGAGCCGTTAGGGGACTATGTGGGCGGTACGAACCATGTACTCCCTACCAGCGGTACGGCGCGGTTCTCGTCTCCGTTAGGGGTATATGATTTTGTGAAACGCACATCTTTCACTCAATTTACGAAGAAACGATTACAGGAAGTGTCGAAACACATTACCACCTTGGCGCGTACCGAAGGCCTTGAGGCTCATGCGCGCGCTATCGAAGTGAGATTTGAGTAATTGCGGAAATATCGCATTAAGGCAAATTAGTATAGTTCATAGCGCTTGTCATTAAGGCGGTTTCGAGCAATTCAAGGCATATGTTTAAACGGAAGTTGCCGATTGTTATGTGAAAGATTAATTATTGAGAGGATATCATGATACGAACAGGAACGGTGCAGCGCAGGACTGCAGAAACGGATATTATTGTGGAGTTTGCCCTCGACGGCAATCAGGCGAACAGTATTTCGACGGGCATCGGCTTTTTTGATCATATGCTGACCCTCTTTGCGAAACACGGTCGCTTCGGGCTCGTTGTAAAAGCGAACGGCGACACATATGTTGATGCGCATCACACTGTTGAGGATGTGGGTCTTGCCTTGGGGCAGGCCTTGGTGAAAGCCCTGGGTGACAAGGTCGGCATCGAGCGTTACGGTGATGCGTGGGTGCCTATGGATGAGGCTTTGACACAGGTTGTCATCGATCTGAGCGGCCGTCCGTACCTCGTATTTCAAGGTGAGTGGAATACGCCTGTGCTGGGAGGTAACTTTGAAACGGAATTGGTGGAGGACTTCTTTCAGGCCCTCGCCATGAGCGGCGCCATGAATTTACATGTGCACAATCTGTACGGTCGCAATACGCATCATATTATTGAAAGCATGTTTAAGGCGACGGGCCGTGCCTTGCGTAAGGCGGTAACCATCAATCCTGATATCGTCGGTGTCAATTCAACAAAAGGTACCATATAAAAACGTATTAATTTGTTTTATATAAGAATAGAGGTCATTATGATTTTTCCGGCAATCGATTTGCAAAATGGTCGCAGTGTACGCCTTTACAAGGGGGACTTTACTCAAGAGACGGTTATCAATCCCGATCCGGTGGCGCAGGCCAAAGCGTATGAAGCTTCAGGGGTAGGGGCTCTGCATCTGGTGGATTTGGACGGCGCCAAGGCGGGCAAGCCCGTTAACGTGGATGTGGTGAAAGCGGTGCGTTCAGCTTTCACAGGTATTTTGGAGATAGGTGGCGGCATTCGCGATGAAGCTGCGGTGGATGCATACCTCTCGATGGGGGTAAATCGCATTATTTTAGGCTCCGTGGCGCTGAAGAATCCGGAATTTACGAAGCGAATGTTGAAAAAATACGGCGCTGAGCGCATCGTTATCGGCGTGGACGGCAAAAACGGAAAGGTCGCCGCCGAGGGTTGGCTCGATCAGTCGGACGTGGGAATGTCTGATCTTATCGAAATCATGGCTGAAGCCGGCGCGAAGTATTTTATCGTTACCGACGTGGATAGAGACGGTACGATGGAAGGAGCCAACGAAGACTTGTTGGGAGACTTACAGGTGAAGTTTCCGTCGGTGCGCATCATCGCATCCGGCGGTATTCGGAATATGACGGATATTGAGGCTTTGGAGGCGCGAGGTATAATGGACAGTGTCGTAGGTAAGGCGCTTTACGAAGGGACAATTACGCTGGAGGCTATTGCGGAACGAAATAAATGCAATAAGCGAAGTAATAGACGTAAATAGATGAGATAACCAGATATATGAATGGTGTAGTAAATTTAGTGAATACGAGTAGAGAATAAATGTAATCATTAGATGGATGCTCAATAGAAAGGAACGGTATGTTAGCAAAACGGATTATCCCGTGTCTCGATGTGGATGACGGGCGCGTGAAAAAGGGCGTTAACTTTGTGAACCTTGTGGATGTAGGAAGTCCCGTGGATATTGCTGCGTCTTATGAACAGCAGCAGGCGGACGAGCTCGTTTTTTTGGACATTACGGCCACCGTCGATGCCAGGACGACCATGCGCGATGTTGTGCAGAATATTTCCGCAAAGGTTTTCATGCCACTTACCGTGGGCGGAGGCATCAAGAGTATTGAGGATATGACTGCCTTGCTGAAAGCCGGTGCCGATAAGGTATCCTTAAATTCGGCGGCGTTGGCTGATCCGCAGCTCATCAGCGCGGGTGCTCAAAAATTCGGTAATCAATGCATGGTAGTGGCTATTGACGTGAAAACCGATGAAGACACGGGCGAATGGTATGTATATACTCACGGGGGCCGGAATCGAACAGAGAAAAAGGCTCTTGAATGGGCGAAGGAAGCGGTATCGCGCGGCGCCGGAGAATTGCTGGTGACGAGCATGGATAAGGACGGTACAAAGTCGGGCTTTGATATTGCGTTATACAAAGCCATCGAATCGGTTGTGGATGTGCCGATTATCGCATCCGGCGGTGCCGGAACGGTACAGGACTTTATAGACCTCTTTGAACAAACCGGCGTAACGGGGGCTCTCGCAGCATCCATATTTCATTTCGGGGAGATCAAAATACCGGAACTCAAGGCGGAACTGAGAAAATGTGGTATTCCCGTACGGTAAAATTTAAGGTAAATTTTAAAGTGTATACTAATAAATGCTATTTTCACAGTAAGCGTTTCAAGAGGAGGGCTTTATGAAACCTGACTTTGATAAAGGTAACGGTCTCCTGCCGACGGTTGTGCAGGATGTCCGTACAAAGGACGTTCTCATGGTGGCGTGGATGAATGAAGAAAGCTTTCACAAGACCCTGGAAACGAAGGAGACGTGGTTCTGGTCCAGATCGCGTGGGGAGTTGTGGCATAAAGGCGCTACAAGCGGTCATGTGCAGCGGGTTGTGAAGATGGCACTTGATTGTGACGGCGATACGCTGCTCGTTCAGGTGAAACCGCAAGGGCCGGCCTGCCACACGGGACGCACCAGCTGTTTTTTTAATGATGTTGAGTTGTAGAGATTGTGGGGAATATAGATGGCACGGCAGACATTGAGCGAATTATACGATATTATCAGACGGCGTAAAGCGGCGCCGAAGGAAGGGTCTTATACAAATTATCTTTTTGATAAGGGACTCGACAAGATTCTGAAAAAGGTAGGCGAAGAGGCTACGGAGGTTGTCATCGCCGCGAAGAACGAAAATAAACAGGAACTCATCTATGAAACGGCTGACGTATTGTATCACTTGCTGGTGCTGTTGGTGGAAAAAGAGATCCCTTACGAGGCGATTGAAGCCGAATTGGCGAGCCGTGAAGGGATTGTGAGCAAGACAACGGATCGGCCGGAGATTACGAATTTATAAAAATAGGCAGTAACGGTGTCGGAAAGGATGGATTATGAAAGAGATTATTCGTACATTACAACCATATGTGCCGGAGGAGCCGGCGCAAGCGGTTAAAAGTCGTCTCGGGGTGGACCGTCTGGTGCGACTGTCGGCGAATGAAAATCCTTACGGTACATCTCCGGAGGTGCGCGAAGCGATTTTGTCCTATGTGACGCATAATGATGCGAACTACTATCCGGACGGCAATGCGACGTCCTTGCGGGCGAAATTGGCGGAGTATTGGCGGGTTAAGCCGGAGCAGCTGGTCATCGGTGTCGGTCTCGATGAGGTTATCGCCATGGTCAACAAGACATTGATTAATGCGGGGGACTCCGTCGTGGTCAGCACGCCGGCCTTTTCGGAATACGCCTTGAACGGTCTTGTGGAAGGCGCCGAAATTCGTGAGGTGCCCGCTGATTTTGAAACGGGGCATTATGATTTCTCGTCCCTCGTGAAAGCGGTGGATCATACGACACGTCTCGTCTGGATCTGTAATCCCAATAATCCGACGGGGACGTATGAATCGGTGGAAGATATCCGGCGCTTTGTGGAAACCATACCGACAGATACGCTGGTGATCATCGATGAAGCGTATATCGACTTTGTCACGTCCGTAGCGGTGCCGACGGCACGGGCTCTGCTTGATGAGTTTCCTAATGTAGCGATTATGCGCACCTTTTCAAAGGCTTACGGCCTTGCAAACTATCGCGTAGGTTATATGATGGCGCCGGTGGAATTGGCGAATTACATTCAGACCATTCGCCTGCCGTACAACCTCAATACATTGTCTCAGGTGGCGGCGGAGGCGGCTTTTGCGGATCAGGATTTTTTAGCGCGTACGGTGTCTCAAAATGCGGCGGAACGGGATATATGGGAATCGCTTTTTGATGAACTGAGGATTCACTATTATAAAAGCGAAGCGAATTTTATCTTCTTCACCGTGCCTGATGCGGACGGATTAGCCGATGTATGGCTTTCGGCGGGATATCAGGTGCGCCGGGGGCAGCGTCCGAATTGGCTGCGTCTCACCATTCCGGCCGCGCAGGACGGAGATAGAATGCGGGCTATTTTGCGCGAGTATATGGCATAAACAGAAATTAGTATAAGTGAGTATATAACGGTAGGCATCGGAAAGGAACATACCATGATTGCCATAATTGATTATGATGCGGGAAATACATTCAACGTTCAAAAGGCGTTGGCCTATATCGGTCTTGACGCGGTATTGACGGCCGATGCCGATACAATCGTACAGGCGGACGGTGTCATTCTGCCCGGCGTGGGCGCTTATGCGGCGGCCATGACCGTGTTGAAGGAACGAGGCCTTGTCGAGCCGCTTTTAGAGGTGGTAAAACGAAATATTCCGCTCCTCGGTATCTGCCTCGGCATGCAGCTTTTGTTTGACGAATCGGAGGAATACGGACCTACGCCGGGTCTTGGAATCATTCCGGGCGTTGTGAAAGCCATCCCTAGAGATACGGGGCTTCGCGTTCCTCATATGGGATGGAATCAGAATACGGTGCATCATCGGGAGAGTGCTTTCAGGGGCATCGATGGACAGTATACGTATTTTGTTCATTCATACTATGTGGATACCGACCCAAAATACATTACGTCTACCGCCGATTACGGCATGGCCGTGCCGGGGATTGTCGAGTGCGGTTCGGTATACGGTATGCAATTTCATCCGGAGAAGAGCGGAGCCGTAGGACTCGATTTACTTCGCACATTTGGTAACATTACGAAGTTGATACAATAGAATGTATAGTGACAGATATAACCGGTTAAGCGTAAAGAAAAAGGCATTTTCCCGAAACGGGAGAATGCCTCTTTTTAATGCGTTTTTATCATAGTAAACTTTCAAAATGAGAAATCAATTATTGACACATTTCTGATTAGTTATACAATAAACTTGTAAGTACAAAAGTATAGAGAGCCATAGTGGCATGGTAAAAATAGTTTTATTTGTTATATTCATATGTGCACCATGTCACGGGACAATTGGAGGTGTTTATATGGTTATGAACGGTATTTACTTAGTTATAGCCTCCGCGTGTATTCTAATTTTAGCGTACCGCTTTTATGGGGCTTTCATAGCGGCGAAGGTGCTCACCTTGGACCAGTATCGTCCGACGCCGGCTATGGTTCACAACGATGGTCATGATTATGTACCGACCAATAAATGGGTTACATTCGGTCATCACTTCGCGGCTATCGCCGGTGCAGGTCCTCTCGTAGGCCCTGTTATCGCGGCTCAGTTCGGCTATTTACCGGGCGCTTTGTGGATCCTTATCGGTTCCGTCGTGGCCGGTGCCGTACACGACATGGTTATTCTCTTCGCATCCGTCCGTTACGACGGCAAGTCCATTGCGGATATTGCACGCGAGGAGATCAGCAAATGGGCCGGCTTCGGTGCCATGCTTGCCACATTGTTCCTGTTGATTATCACCCTTGCAGGGATGGCTGTAGTTGTGGCGAACGCGTTGCACAATTCTCCTTGGGGCTTCTTCTCCGTATTCGCCACGATTCCGATTGCCATCTTTATCGGCATTTATTTGAAATGGTTGCGTCCCGGTAAAATTCAGGAAGCTACCGTTATCGGTGTGGCTTTGATTTTTGCGGCTATTATTTACGGTCCGAATGTGGCTGCCAGCGAATATGCGCATTGGTTTACGTATGACTTACAGACCATTGAAATCATGCTTGCTATTTACGGTTTCTTTGCAGCCGCACTTCCTGTATGGCTCTTGTTAGCACCTCGTGATTATTTATCTACGTATCTTAAAATCGGTACTATCGGTGCATTGGCACTCGGTATAATTATCGTAATGCCTGAAATTCAGATGCCGGCCATCACTCCTTATATCTATGGCGGCGGCCCTGTATTGAAAGGTTCCGTATTCCCTTATATTTTCATTACTATCGCCTGCGGCGCGTTATCCGGTTTCCATACTGTTATCGCTACCGGTACGACACCTAAGATGCTTACTAATGAACGGGAAATTTTGCCTATCGGTTACGGTGCCATGTTGACGGAAGCGTTCATCGCCATGATGGCTTTGATCGCGGCGACTGCATTGCATCCTGATGATTATTTCGCAATTAACTCCACTGTAGAATCCTTTAAGGCGTTAGGCCTTCAGGTTCATGAACTGCCTAAATTGTCCGCAATGGTCGGCGAAGACTTGATGCATCGTCCCGGCGGTGCCGTATCCCTTGCTGTAGGGATGGCTCACATCTTCTCCAAATTACCTAACATGGATCATTTGATGGGCTATTGGTATCATTTCTGTATCATGTTTGAAGCTTTGTTCATCATGACATTGATCGATGCCGGTACACGTGTAGGTCGTTATTTACTTCAGGAACTGCTCGGTCATTTCTACTATAAATTCAACGATCAGCATTGGGCTCCCGGCGTGTACGGATGTGCCGCTTTGATTTGTGTATTATGGGGTTACCTCGTATTGCAGGGCAACATCGGTATCATCTGGCCTCTATTCGGTGTATCCAACCAATTGCTGGGCACCATGACATTGGCCGTAGGGACTACCGTTATCATGCGTCTCGGTCACAAACGGTATGCATGGGTAACAGGTATTCCGTGTGTGTTGATGGCTGTCGTTGCCATTACTGCCGATTTTGAAAACGTATTCAACAGTTATATTCCTGCGGGTAAATGGATTCTTGTAGCCTTCAGTGCGGCTATGTTCCTCATGATCCTTATTGTACTGGTCGAGGCTGTCCGCAGCTGGATCCGCTTGTCCGGTATTCCTCAGGACTATCGTACGCAGGCCGAGGTTGAAGCTGAAAGCCTTCTGAAATACGGTAAAGAAGCTAAAATCTGATCTGTTGTCGCGGTGATATATGTGTGAAGTGGAGTATGTTCATGACGGTGGCAAGGACATTCGATGATTTTAGAATATAAAATTCTATAGAATGTATTGACATACGAAATTTATGAGTATATTATGTAGGTAAGTGATATATCACAACAACAGCATAATCAGGTAACGGCGCCTTGTTTACAGAGTTTCTGTAGAACAGGGCGCTTTTTTTATTGGAAAGGAGTTCAATTATGGTCACTATGATTGATACGGGCAATACAGCGTGGGTTTTACTGTGTGCAGCCTTAGTTTTTTTTATGACCCCAGGTCTGGCGCTGTTTTATGGCGGGATGGCGCGCAGTAAAAATGTACTCGGTACTATTATGCAGAGCTTCTTTCTGTTGGGTATTATTTCCGTAGAATTCGTACTCATCGGATATACATTGATTTTCGGTGACGATATATACGGCATTATAGGCGGTTTTGATAAAATAGGACTTGCCGGAGCGGATTCGTCCGTATTGCCGGCAACGAATATTCCCGAATTCGCTTTCGTGGCATTCCAATGTATGTTTGCGGTCCTTACACCGGCCATTATGAGCGGCTCCGTTACGGGGCGCATGCGGTTTGTGCCGTTTGTAATCTTCGCTCTCCTGTGGTCCGTCCTTATTTATAATCCCATGGCGCATTGGATTTGGGGCGGCGGTTTTTTAAGTGAATTGGGGGCTTTGGATTTTGCCGGAGGTCTTGTTATTCATGTGTTGTCCGGTGTATCCGGACTGACATTGTGTTTCTTATTGGGGCGCCGTCGGGGGTACGGACGTATGCCGATGTTGCCTCATCATTTACCCATGACCGTGCTCGGCGCATCTATTCTGTGGTTCGGCTGGTTCGGGTTTAATGCCGGATCCGCTTTGGGGGTAGGACCTTTGGCGGCCGATGCGATGCTTACGACTCAGGTGGCGGCGGCCGTCGGGATTGTAGGCTGGGTGCTTGTGGAAAAATTGCATCGCGGTAAACCGACTGTGCTCGGCGCCGCATCCGGCGCCGTATCGGGACTGGTGGCCATTACGCCGGCGGCGGGTTTTATAACACCGATGGCCGCTATTCCTATCGGTGTTATCGGGGCCATCTGTTGTTATGTGGCTGTGGCTGTCGTTAAGAATCGTTTCGGTTATGACGATTCTTTTGATGCTTTCGGTATTCACGGTATCGGCGGTACATGGGGAGCTGTCGCAACAGGCTTATGGGCGACGGTTACAGTTAATCCTGACGGAGCGGACGGACTTTTTTACGGCGGTTCCTTATTGGGACCTCAACTGATATCCCTGATTATTGCGTATGTGTTTGCTGTGGCGGGAACATTTGTCATATTCAAAATCGTCAGCTTCTGCATGGATATGCGCGTCAGCATCAGTTCCGAATCCTTGGGAATCGATATCAGTGAACATGGTGAAGGGGCGTATAATCAATCTGAATTCAAGAGCAGCGGACGGTTTATTACCACCGGAGAAAGTTCTCCGTTATAATTGTTATCATTATAACCGCTATATGGAAGTATGACGGAACCGGCGGTGAACGATTGCGGATTAATAAGATTTCGTTTTTATCGGTATTTGAACCGATTCTATATTAAGGATTGTTGAGGATTTGCATATGAAACGAATGAAAAAGGTGGATATTATCGCTCGGGCCGAGCAACTGGAGGAATTGAAGGGCGCGCTGAATCGCATCGGTGTTCAGGGGATGACGGTATCTCAAGTTTTCGGTTGCGGACTTCAGAAGGGGCATACCGAGGTTTACAGGGGGCGCCAATACGATGTGAATTTGATTCCTATGGTCAAGGTGGAGACCGTTGTCTGTGATGTTCCTGTGGATCTTGTTATGGATACGGCAAGAGATACTTTGCAGACCGGCGAAGTAGGGGACGGAAAAATCTTCGTGTATGATGTGGAAGATGCTATGCGTATCAGAACGGGTACACGCGGGACAAAAGCCGTTACGGACGATGAAGCTTGAGTTCATATAAAACAGGGAGACCTGCACCTACACGGCAACATTGAAACTGATGGGGTTGACAAGTGCAGGCTTCCTTTTTCTGTGATGCGGAAACGCGAGGAGAAATACGGAAAATATAAAACTAAATGGTATAATAGTTTTATGATACGTTACATTCGCTCCTGTTGGATAAAATATAAACAATTGTATAAGAAAGGAATAAAGGGGATTGCTTTATTTCTTGTCATCGGCGGGATCGTATTTTTTATCCTTGCCGCAATTGCCAGTCGTGGCATGGGCGTTATTTTCAACGAGGTCATGGCCCGTCAGACCATCATGCGAGGTACGGTTACCGTTGAAAGCTTATCCGCCACGCCGTGGGGAACGTTGTCCTTTACAGAGCTCGTCTGGAAGGATCCGGAAGGGCATGAACTGCTCAATGCACCGAGCGGTAAGATTCGCGTTAATATGTGGGATATCGTAACTCGAAATTTTAAGGCCTCCGCGGTGCGTGAAATCCTGTTGGAGGATGCGGTGGTCGTCATCGATCTGGATGACAATAACCGCGTGGATTTTGCGCCTATGTCGCCGGATGTTACAAAACCTCTCAATGAGGTGGAACCGCGACCGAAAGCGCCGAAGAAAACGACGCAGGAACGGCAGGAGGAATTGGGTAAACGTGTCCGCAATTTTAATTGGCAGGGACAACATCTGGATGTGAAAATTGAGCTGCGCCATAATCAGCTGGAAATCTTTCAGAAAAACAGGCATTATGTGATGAAGGATGTAAATGCGAAAATCGACCTCGATAGCCATCGAGCTATGCGCATCGATTTGGAGACCGGTAAATTCGGCGGGACCGCTATCGGTGACGGTCTTGTGATGAAGGGGCGCATCGATTTGAAAGATGTGTTGAAATATCGTATGCCGCAACTGGATTTACAATTAGATATTAAAGGGATGGATCCGTCGTCGCTCGGTTTCGGCGATAATATTCATGATGCGATGACCCTGCTTACAAAGGTGTCCGGTGATTTAAATCGTCCTTTTGCAAAGGGGCGTGTTACGATGCCGGTGTTGCGTATTCCTGCACTTACCTTTGAAACGGTTGTAGGGGATGTGACCTATCAGGACGGTATTTTAAATTTTGAAAATGTCAGCGCCAATGTGTATGGCGGTAAATTACAGGCTCAAGGCGTATACAATTTGGATACGCGGGCCTATACCATCACAGGGGTCGCATCGGATCTTGACAGCAGTGCGGCACTGAAAACGCCGGAATTTGTCGTTCCCGTATCGGCGAATTTGAATTTTAAAAGTGAAGGCAGGCCGCGAGATATGGAGGTGTGGGGGAATTTCTGGTCCGGCGAGGGCCATTATGTATTGATACCGATTAAGAGCATTACGGGAAACTTTCACAATAAGGGGCGTCATTTATCCTTTAGTGATGTGAAGGTTAACACGAATGTCACCACAATTTCGACGGATGCCCTGCGTATCGATAATGGGGAGCTCACACTGGGGCCATTGAATATCACCTCTCATGGGGGCAGTAATTTCTTTATTTATGATGAAGATGAAATCGATAAGATGGATGCCAATATGGACCGGATTAAGAGCGGCATGGGGCAAGCCGGCGAAAATATGAAGCGCACCTCCGAATCTGCAAAGGATCTTGATAAATCGGGCCTCACACCGCCGCCGGACATGAAGGAATCCGTGAAGGACTTGAAACGGGGGATAGATTCGGCAAAGGACAGTTTAAATGCCATGTCTAAAGGGCTTAAGCAATAAAAATGTTATGAGATTAATCTATTCCCTGTCGTTACAATAAGCGGGGCGTAATAGAGACTGGTAATGAGTAATAAAAAAGATGGCGATTCATCGATGTGATGAGTCGCCATCTTTTGTTTATAGGGAGTGATGTAATCAGCCTCCGGCAGAAATTTATTTATCTGCTTAATCCGTTGGATCGTTGATCCCCGGAAGTCTTTGTGTTTGCTGTTTTTTTCGTATTTACTGTATTTTTCGTATCGTCTGTGTCTGATTTAGCTGTATCTGTTTTAGATGTATCCGCTTTCGTATTAGTCCGTTTTACCGTTACAAGAGGTTTCTTTTCTTTAGTAGCGGATGTATCCTCTTCGTACGGTATCACTTTGTCCTCTTCAGGCGGCAAGAACGTATCTACACCGTTCTGCTGGCCGCTTTGTGCCGGATTATCGATGGATTGAGAGCGTTGAGGCGCGATATAAATTTCATCTTTTGTTATACTCACATCATTCAGCAATAATTTGAACGCTTGCGGGCTCACGTAAAGTGTTCCGTCTACTATACGCGCAGCAGGCAGCAAGGATTCAGATGTGTCGAGGTTGATGTTTTGCAATTTACCTTTTCGTAGTATTTGCTTGGAATCCGGTTGTACCGCTAGAGTTGCGACGGTCGTATCGATTAATGCCGTTTTAGTAGGCGCATCCCAGGATACCTTGTATCCTAAAGCTTCAGACACTTGACGCAACGCCACGAGAGGTTGACCTTCAACATAAATGACGTTGGCCTTATTAGCTGTCGGTTCCAATACCTTGTCATCCACATTGATACGATGTTGTGTCGTTACCGCTGCGGATTTTTCTGTATTCTGCATCGATGTTGGCGTTGGTGCCGGCGTAGCTGCAGGCGTTTCCGTATTTTGTCTTGTTGCAGGTGCTTGTGTAGCTGCAGGTGTTCCTATATTTTGTTTCGTTGCAGGTGTCGGTGTTTGTGTAGTTGCAGATGATTCAATGTTTTGCGTTGTAGCAGATTTTTCCGTACCGACCGCCGCTTGTGCAGGCTGCATGATACCGCTCGTGAAAGCAAGAGTCCCTAAGGCTATACTTGATAAAATAAGTTGTTTTAATTTCATGAGATCCTCCATTATGTATAAAAATATTATGATAAATTATACATTTGTACTGTACTATAAAGAGATGAATATTTAATTATAAACTTAAATTTTATACAATTTATGTCGGAAACCCATATGATATAATTTAAGTATTAAATGAATTGTTTCTTAGTTTTCTTAAGTTGTGTTATATAGAAAGAGGTTCCTTATGGCATCCGGCAGATCTGAACAAGAGTTACAAGGCGTAACGATGCTAGGTCATCAAACCGATTATCCTACTGATTATGCACCGCAGGTGTTGGAAGCGTTTGAAAATAAACATCCTGACAATGATTATTTCGTTAAGTTTAATTGCCCGGAGTTCACCAGCTTGTGTCCTATGACGGGACAGCCTGACTTTGCGACCATATATATATCCTATGTACCCGACAAGCGCATGGTTGAGTCCAAGTCTCTCAAGTTATATCTGTTCAGCTTTCGTAATCATGGGGACTTTCACGAGGATTGTATCAATATTATCATGAAAGATCTCGTGAAGCTGATGGATCCGAAGTATATCGAGGTTTGGGGAAAGTTCACGCCACGCGGCGGTTTATCCATCGATCCGTATGCGAATTATGGAAAGCCCGGGTCGGAGTGGGAAAAGACGGCAAAGGAGCGTCTCCATTTTCACGATATGCAGCCTGAGCGCGTAGCGTACCGATAAAGCGTGTAGCGTACAGATAATATGTTAGAACATTATATAACCGCAATCATATCATTTATAGTCTTTTTTTTGATAGGGCTGGGCTTATCGTTAAAGCCCGCAGTGGTGATGGCCGGTATTCACAGCAATCAATATATGAAAGACAACGGGAAACCATGGAGTTCTTATGGTCTATTTATTGCCATATTATTTGTTATTAATATGCTGGGGGCCTATCTGACAGATTGTTACTCTGTATATATGCCCTTAGCAATCGATTTTTCATGGGGGTTCAGTCAGTGGTGGCAAGTCGTCAGCATTATTTTATTTGTCATTCTGATTCTGCAGGAGTTGAGAATTGTCGACTTCAGCCACGGTGAGCGTAATCTGGCATTTCGCTATGAACAGCTTGATAAGGGCCTGCAAAGCCCTTCGTGGGAAGAAAAGTACATGTTGAACGGGCGCTGCAATCTTGCAAAGGGGTTAGCGGACTGTATTTATATGTTGCGTATGCCTATTCGTAGCACCTGGCCGTATCTTGTGTGGATATTATTCGGTGATCCTCAGGTTGTATCGTATCTCCTCATGGGATATGTATGGGGACATATTATGCTTCACGACCCGCAGACCCTTGAGAGACTATCCGATTCCGGTCTTTACAGATGGCTTGCGGGGGTTCCCGTTTTTTGTATCGTCATGACATCTATACTATTGATAGTTATGTCAATGTGGTTGCTGATAAAACCGGTGTCATGGACTGCGATGTAACGACAATTACAAGTTAATCGATTAACCTAGTTATTTCCTGGTTTTTTAGGGTTTTAAAAGTACTTCTCATTCTCTTGACAATGGTTGCTTTCAGGTGTTAGAGTATGGGTAATCAGAGTGCACGAAGGCATATGCTCTGTGCATAGTGGATAACAAGGTGGAACCACAATATCGTCCTTGGGATTTTCCTGAGGACGTTTTTTATCATCTATCGGTAAAGAAAAAATTTGTAGGAAGAAATGGAGTACCTGTGATGCAAGGGCTACGCGAATTATGGGGAAAAATCAAATATAATATTCAGCGTGTTATGGACTCGGACCCTGCGGCAACCAGCGTGTGGATGGTCATCTGGACATATCCTCACATAACGGCCCTGTTCTGGCATTTCTTTGCACATCGCCTGTATAAGGCGGGATGGCCTATTTTAGCTCGTCGTATAGCTTTGCACTCACGTCATGTGACGGGCATAGAAATTCATCCGGGCGCTACCATCGGACGCGGCTTATTTATCGATCACGGTATGGGTGTTGTTATCGGTGAAACCGCTGTTGTCGGGGATAATGTGACATTATTTCACCAGGTCACACTTGGTGGTATGTCATCAAAAAAGGTGAAACGCCATCCTACGGTTGAGGATGATGTTCTCATCGGTACGGGTACGAAAATCCTGGGCGATATTACCATCGGTGCCCGCACTAAAATCGGCTGTAATCTTGTCATTAAGCACGATATACCTCAGGATATGGTCATCTTTGAAACAGATCCTGAAAACATGTATGTTCGAAAGTCCAGACTTAATACGAATAATAAAGCGACCTCGGAGGAAAAGAAGGTGCCGGATGATTATATAGAATACTATATTTAAATTACGCAGATGATTATATACTGATCTATTGTCAGTTATATACTGACCTATTGCTATAGGATTAAATAGTCTTATAGTAATAGGTTATTTTTTTTTGATGATAAAGATTTTTATATATTGACACGGATAATTATTATTGTTATACTTACAATGTAATCAATATTGATTACAAATTAAATAAAAAGAGTTAATGGCATAGACGCCAACTGAATGTATAAGTCTTTTATTATACATGGTAATTGAGAACTAATTAAGAATGGAGGAATTTATTATGAAAAACGTAGCACAAGTAAATCAATATTTAGCAGATCTTTCCGTATGGAACGTAAAATTGCATAACTTACATTTCAATGTAACAGGTCCACAGTTCAAATCTATCCATGAATATTTGGAATCCATTTATGATGAAGCGTTTGACTATTTTGATGCGGTAGCTGAGCATGTGAAAATGCAGGGTGAATTCCCGTTGGTTAACTCCGTTGAATATGCTAAATTGGCAAAAATCGGCGAATTGGGTCAGGAAGATGTTCCTCAACATAAGGTAATCGAGATTCTGTTGAAGGATTTCAAATATATGAAAGATCAGGCTGCGGCTATTCGTGAAGCGGCAGGTGAAGAAGATAACTTCTTGCTTTCCAACATGATGGAAGACCATATTGAGTACTATGTAAAACAAATCTGGTTCATCGAATCCATGTTGAAATAATCTTGACGATGTTTTGCTGAGTATGATATGATTACTCAGTAAAGCATGGAGGATTACTCAAGAGGCTGAAGAGGACGGTTTGCTAAATCGTTAGGGCGGGTTACCGTCGCTAGGGTTCGAATCCCTAATCCTCCGCCATGCTGAGACCTCACATCGCTTGATGTGGGGTCTTTTTGTATATTTGTGTAGTAATGGGGTAATCGGTTGTGATGTCGCTTTAATTTATCTTAGGATTTTACGGCGATAGCAAGGCTTGTTATCTCATGACAGAAGTGTATAAGGGTTATAGAGTTGACGTATACATAAGGGAGTTATTATAATAGATTGTATCAAATTTAATTTAAGGAGGCTCTTATGAATACAACATATACACGTCGATTGAAAATGATTTGCCGCACATTAGGTGTCGGGGCTTTTTGTTTAACCGCTTCTCTGGGGGCCGTTCATGCTGAAAGTATCGCTATTCCCAGTGCTCGCCCTATGGTGGACGGTGTCAGCGCTGACACGGAGGTGGTACGCGCTTCCGACTCCAGACACAGTGTGAGCTCCGATGTGGTAACTCCGAACGATTGGACGTATACGGCATTGAAAACGTTGATTAAACATGGTTCCATTACAGATACTCATGGATTGGCCTTTGATGGCACGAGCTATACAAAGGATGAATTGATGCCTCTTATCGATGAGGTCGTGGAAAAACGGGAACAGATGAATGACAACGACCGTCAGTTTGCATTGCGTCTTTATCAGGAAAACATGCGTGATGTAATGGACTATCGTATCGCACGGGATAAGAAAGTTACGGACGAACGCCGTCAAAAAGCGGACCAGAAACGTGCCGCCAAGGCTAAAGCGTCGGGCAAGGAGTATCGCGTGAGCGAATCGCAACAGGAGGCTCTCGATAAGGCTAACGATGAAGTGGCAAAGCCTGAAGAGCGCGCGTTGACGGATGAACAGATCAAGGAAAAAATGAAACATTTTAAAATTGATGATTCCCGCGTTAAAGTAGGCGGAGATGTTCGCATCCGTTACAGCGATTCCAAAAACGGTAAGTCTAAAACCGATGCGCGTGCAAGAACGGAGATGAAGTTCACTCTATAATCCTTACTTAGGGAGTTAGGATGATTGATTTTTTAAAACGACAATTGTTTACCGTTCATCAAAACGGTAAACAGCATGTGAGTGAAGTCTTTAAATATATCGGTCCGGGTATTATCGTGACCGTCGGCTTCATTGATCCCGGCAACTGGGCCGCCAATCTGGCGGCCGGTGCCAGTTTCGGGTATCAACTTTTGTGGGTGGTGACACTGTCCACAATTATGCTCATTTTACTGCAACATAATGTAGCGCATTTAGGCATAGTTCGCGGCCAATGCCTATCTGAATGTGCCTATGAATTTTTGCCGCGTTGGGTTTCGCGTATTGTGCTCAGTACGGCCGGTATCGCTGCTGCGGCGACGGCTTTGGCTGAATTTATCGGTGCGGCGATAGCCTTGAAGATGCTTTTCGGCATACCGTTGCTGATAGGCAGTATCTTGACCGCTTTAATCTGTACGGTTATGCTGATCACCAATTCGTATCGTAAGCTGGAGCGTATCATCGCCGGCTTTGTGTCTCTCATCGCATTGGCCTATGTGGTAGAGGTCAATATGGTCCATGTGGATTGGGCGGCGGCCGGTATCGGCTGGGTGAATCCTCAAATTCCTGATGAATCGATGCTCGTCATTTTGAGTATCTTGGGTGCAGTTATTATGCCGCATAATTTATTTTTGCACTCCGAGATCATTCAAAGTCGCCAGTTCAACACACAGGATCCGACGGTGATAAAGAAACAGTTGCGTTATGAATTCCTCGACACCTTGCTTTCGATGGGCATCGGCTGGATGATCAATTCCGCCATGATTTTATTGGCGGCAGCTGTCTTTTTCGCTCACGGCATAGAGGTGACGGAACTGGAACAGGCCGAGGAATTATTGCGGCCTTTAATCGGCCCCGCAGCGGGGACCATTTTTGCATTGGCACTGTTGTTTGCCGGATTTGCATCATCTGCGACGGCGGGCATGGCCGGCGCGAGTATTTTTGCGGGCATGTTTGGCGAATCCTATGATATGAATGACTTTCACAGTCGTCTGGGATTGTCTTTGACGTATATTCCGGCGCTGCTGCTCATCATATTTGTAACAGATTCATTCCAAGCCTTACTGGTGTCTCAAATGTTTTTGAGTCTGCAGCTGCCTATCACGATATTCCTGCAACTGTACATGACTAGCAGCCGTCATATTATGGGCCAATATGTAAATCGCACATTTACAAATATTGTGCTGTGGGGTATCGGGATTATCGTCACTGTTATGAATATCTATTTACTCATAATGGGTTGATAGATTATGTACCGATTGATAATGCTCGGAACGGTGAAAGCATGAAGTACAGGTAATTTTATTTATTGGTGCTTTCAAATAGGTGTATTTTTAAGTATATAATGCTATGTGCATATAATTTCAAGTATATGTTTAAGTGCAAGTAATTTATGGACCGCTTCGGCGGTCCATTTTTACGCTCCATATTTGCTCTTTTGCAGGAGTGCTTTCAAAAGATATATTCATGACATGTAGTCACCTCATAGTCTATGTGAAAAGTGTATCCTCGGTATCCCAACGATGACGCGAAATATGTTACAATTAAGATTAAAGAAAAGTTTGTGACGGCGTTGGCCGGCGCAGTATTATATATCCTATTCAGGAGGAATTAATGGCAGATCAAAAGAATGTACAAGAACCTATTCAATCCGATTTCAGCATCGTTGTAAATGATATTGCGGAGGAATTGTTGACACGTCTCAATATGGATGATGACGGTACGATTATCGACATGTTCCAGACGGGTTCCTTCGACCCATGGCAGCTGTTTGTATTTTATGCGGCACTTGAGCAGGCTCTCGTTGATTTCAGAACGGATAAGCGTAAAAAGACAATAATTGTCCATGCTCAACCGGAGGCGCTCATCGGCATCGGTCGCGTTGTGACTCCGCTATCGACCTTGCTTGAACATGTATTGATGACCCGCCTCGGGGACATGAGCGAAGGTCGTCTGGAAACAGGAATGCTCACCGTGTCCGCTGAAAGCATCGATTATGAAGGTGTAAATCTCAAGGGTCGTCATGTGGTTATCGTTTGTGATCTTCTTGATGACGAGTCTCCATACCTCAAAGAATGTATTAAATTATGTAAGGAAATGAAAGCGGCTCACGTGATAGCGGTACCGCTCATGTTGTGGAATCCGGAGCTTATCGATAATCTTACAGAGGAATCTATCAAGGCGGAAATAGCGAATGAAAATCGTCCTCTCTCCTAGTAAAACCAAGACCATTAGCGCATATGTGGAGGATGTATGCGCTCAGTTTCATCCGCAGATTACCGCATTCGTGTTAGATCACGTGAAAACCCTTGATGTAGAAACGCTGGGTAAGGCGCTCAAACTGAAAGGCGATAAGGCCGCGGCGGTACATGATTTTTATCAGCGGCATGAGGAGTATCCGGTGGGTCATGCCGGTGAAAGCTATGACGGCATCGCATTTAAATATCTGGACTGGTCCGGCTTGTCCGATCGGGCGAAGCGATTTGGTGAACGTCATCTCGTCATCCTGTCCGCGTTGTATGGTATCGTGGAACCCCACATGGGAATTCGCGATTATCGCCTCGATATGGTGGATAAAATCGGTATCAACCTTTACGATACGTGGCGCGATGCGGTGAAAGATTACTTTCACAAAGAAGACTGGATATTGAATTTAGCATCGAAAGAATATGCTAAAATGCTGGATCATCCGAAGATTGTGACCGCTGAATTCTGGGAGCTTCGCGGCGATACCTATAAGCAGATGAGTACATCGTCCAAGATGAGTCGCGGCATGATGGCGCATAATTGTCTGATGCGTGAGGTGAAGCATGTGTGTGATCTGCCTCGTGAAATTAATGGATTTACATGCGTGACGGATATTGAATCCATTACGATACCAAGCGAATCGATGACGGTTCGTTATGAAAGGAAGTGATTGATTGCAAGTTCAGGATATTTTAGCGAAAGATCTCGTCGGCGATGCCGAACTGACCGAAGATGAGTTGCGGTTCCTCATGTCCGTAACCGATGAAGAACAGTTGCAATTGATCTATAAGAAAGCTTACGAAGTGAAGTCGAAATATGTACAACCTGTGGCATATTATCGCGGCCTCATCGAGTTTTCGAACCGATGCATAAAGAATTGCAACTATTGCGGTATCCGCCGGGAAAATGATAAGGCCGAACGATTTGATATGAATCGGGAGGACATCATCAAAATGGCGCAATGGGCGTACGATCATGAATACGGATCGATTACATTGCAATCCGGTGAGCGCTGTGATGATGTGTTTGTCGACTACGTGGTGGATCTTATTCGCGATATTAAAGCTATCGGTGACGGCTCTTTGGGGATTACCATGTGCGTCGGAGAACAGTCGGAAGAGGCGTACCGTCGTATGCGCGAAGCCGGCGCAAGCCGCTATTTATTGCGCATTGAAACAGCCAACAAAGAGTTATATTATAAGATTCATCCTCACGATGAATTGCATTCTTTTGAGACACGCGTGGAATGTTTACGCCGTCTGCGCCGCGTCGGATTCCAGGTGGGCACGGGTGTCATGATCGGCCTGCCGGGACAGACGGAAGAGGATTTAGTCAACGATATTCTGTTTTATCGCGATATGGATATCGACATGATCGGCATGGGGCCTTATGTGGTGCATCATGATACGCCGCTCGGTCAGGAGGCCCTTGCCATGGGTATCGATGACGAAGCGGGTAAATTGCGCCGCGTTCAACTGGGCCTCAAGATGATCGCGTTGACGCGTCTGTTTTTGAAAGACGTAAATATTGCGGCCACTACGGCTCTTCAGGCCCTCGATAAACTGGGGCGCGAAAAAGGCCTTGCCGCAGGTGCCAATATTTTAATGCCTATCATCACGATTCCCGAACATCGAGCAAAATACTTGCTGTACGACAACAAGCCATGTGTGGACGATAATGCGGAACAATGTAAGGACTGCTTAACGCGCCGCGTTATGTCCATCGGCGATACGGTGGGATGGAAACAGAACGGGGACTCCAAGCATTACGGGAAAAGAACCGGAACATTTTAGGCCCTATTTATATGAGTCATATACAGCATGACAATGATGTTATGTGTATAGAATAAAAGGAGAGAATACTATGGAAACAAAATGGTACTCAGATTTTTTTCAGCTGTTGGTACATCCCTTTTCCAAGGGGATTGATCAAATTGTTGAATTCGGTACTTTGAAAAAAGGCTTTTGGGCTACGATTTTCTTCTGGGCCATTCCTTATTTATTATTAGCTTTATTCGGCACGATGCTCATTCCCCTGTTGCCACGTAACGAGATCACGAATACTTTTCTTATAGTCCTTACCTTTGCAGGGGTAGCTTTCGTTTTGATCTGGTTTTTGGGAATTTTGTTGTCGTTTATCGGTGTAGCTATTTATTCTTATATTTTTAATTGGGTTGTTAAGAAAATGGGCGGTACCGATAATGTCAATGCGGTTATGAAGGTTAACTGGTATTTGGAAGGCTATGGCGTATTATTGGGAACGGCATTTTATGTACTGATTGCCATTTCCGCAGGTATATTGGTAGGCTTCTTTGATGCGCCCACATTATTTGGGGTTATATTCCCCATCAGCTTTATAGGTATGCTTGTCATCATGATCTGGGTATCCTTGGCGCTGATGGGAAAACAGGTCATGTTGACAAAATTGAAAGTATTCCTGGCCTGTGTGATTACGTCGCTTATCATTCTTATTATTTATGCATTATTTATAGCCTTACTAAACGGTTGCGCCTCATTAGCAGGTAGATAATTATAAAAAATTTTATTTGATGTATTGTTGTTGAAAAGACGGCTCGTGCTTGTTTGCTCCGCGTTTCTGATGTGGCGGTATAAGTACGGATCGTCTTTTGTCGTGTTTGTCAGTGGTTGGTTTATGCTATAAAAAGATCACCTATGTTTGTGCCGTAATATCATGAATGAGGAGTAAGCGCGTATAGGTGACCTTTCTACTATCTTTGGATTACATAAATTATTACCGATGAGAAATAATTTTCACAATAAAAAATTATTTTGATCGGAAAAGAGGACTTTCACAAAGGAACGTCGAAATAGTATAGCAAAAGCATAATTTGCCAATAAGGAGGCGATTCCGATGAAAGAGTATAGTAGTGACCGAATTCGAAATGTAGCTGTCGTATCCCATGATGGAGCGGGGAAGACTGCTCTTGTGGAATCTTTGTTATTAACCTCCGGCGCCGTCGATTTTGTCGGCCGCGGTCAAGATAATAAGCATATTATGGACTTTGAACCGGAAGAGATTAAGCGTAACGTGACCATTCAGTTGGGCATGGCCCCTTGTGAATGGCATGACCACAAGGTTAATTTCGTGGATACGCCGGGTTACAATGAATTCCATGGCGAAGTTCGTGCCGCATTGCGCGCCTGTGACGGTATGTTGATGGTATTGAGCTCTACGTCCGGTGTTGAAACGGATACGGTGCGCGCGTGGGATTATGCTGTAGAATTACAAATGCCTCGCATGGCATTTATCAATAAAATGGATGTAGATGGTGCCGATTTCTTCGGTACTATTGAAAGAATGCGGGAATTATTCGGCAAGGGCATCATGCCGTTGCAGATTCCTATTGGTGAAGGCGCCGATTTCGAAGGCGTCGTAGACGTAGCGAAAATGACTGCGTTTACTTACAAGGACGGCCAACCGACAGAGATTGCTGTACCGGCTCATCTTATTGAAAAGGCTCAAGAAATACGGGAGTTAACCGTAGAAGCCGCGGCTGAAGGTAGCGATGAACTGTTGGAGAAATATTTAGAAGGTGAAGAATTAACGTTAGAGGAAATTCGTCAGGGGCTACGCGAAGGGATGATTAGTGGCCGTGTATGCCCAATCATGTGTGGCAGCGCCACATCTCGGATTGGTTTAGATCAGGTGTTGGATCGGATGATCCGCTATATGCCGGATGCAACGAAAAAAGTGATGACCGCGACGGATGCGGAAACCGGTGAACAGCGGGCAGTACATGTAGATAAACCGTTAACTGCTTTCGTATTCAAGACGCTGTTAGATCCGTTCGCAGGAAAACAAAGCTTTGTACGAATTTTCTCAGGGGAACTCAAGGAAGGTGATAGACTATTCGATGTGAACCAGGGAGTAGAGGAAAAATGGGGCAAGATGGTTACCCTTATAGGGAAGCAACAGATTCCTGTTTCCGCTGCCAAAGCCGGGGATATCGTAGTGATACCGAAATTGCCGAATGCTAAGACAGGGGATACATTGACCGCTCCCGAGTTCAAAGTGACGTACGATGCAATTCGCTTCCCTCAACCACTTTACACCGTGGCTATGGAACCGGTGAAAAAGGGTGAGGAGGAGAAATTAGCAAGTGCGGTGATGAAAGTAGCAGAGGAAGATCCTACTTGTGTAGTTGTGAAAGATGCGGAAGCCCGCCAATTACAGATCGACTGTATGGGTGAGGTACATTTGGAACATATTCTTAATAAGATGGACCGTAAATACGGTGTACAGGCTAAACTTGTACCTCCATACATTCCATACCGTGAAACGATAAAAGGTTCTGCAGAAACAGAATCTAAATACAAAAAACAAAGTGGCGGTCATGGGCAATATGGACATGTTAAGATTCAAGTGGATCCGTTATATGATGGAAGCGACTTTGCTTTTGTAGACAAGATTTTTGGCGGTGCTGTACCACGGCAATATATTCCGGCGGTGGAAAAGGGCGCCAAAGAAACCCTGGATAAAGGTCTAATTGCAGGCTATCCTATGATTGGTGTGCAGGTGACACTCCTGGACGGATCGTACCACAGTGTAGACTCTTCGGAGTTGGCATTTAAAGTAGCTACGTCACAAGCCATCAAGGATGTAATTCCGAAGGCGAAACCGGTCCTATTGGAGCCTATTTATGAGGTCAACGTGTTTGCACCGGATGCTTTCATGGGTGACATCATGGGCGATTTGAATAGTCGACGAGGTCGTGTATTAGGCATGGAACAAAGTGAAAGAACCGGTATATCCGTGGTCAAAGCACAAGTGCCGTTGGCGGAAATGTCGGATTATGTTACTGTATTGCGTTCGATGACGCAAGGACAGGGCGTATTCAATCGACAATTCTACAGCTATGAAGAGGTTCCGCATAAGCAAGCCGAAGAAATTATCGCTGCTTTCAAAAATCGAGAATAAGATTTGATTATGTTCATGATTTAGTTTTAGTTTTTAAACTGACAATTGAATACACAATTTCATAAGCATAACAATTGACAGTAAGTCATAAATTTGAATAGTATTTTACGAGGCCCTCCATATATGTAGCGTATGGAGGGCTTTATATTAATAATTTGCTAGTCCCTTGCCGGTATATATGCTACTATAAATATATTATATTGAGCGTAATACGGCTTTGCTGTTTGCCCTTTGAAAGGATGTTATATATGTTTTTTTCCTCCATTGAAGCGGATTATACAAAAATGGGATATCCCGCGGCTATCGTCCGGGCCCTTGATTTTCTGAAGAATACGGACCTCAAATCATTATCCGGGGGGCGTCATGCTATCGAAGGGGATTTGATGTACGCCAATGTGGATGATGTGAAAACGAAGTTATTTGAAGAAACCAAGCCGGAGTCACATAAAAACTATGTGGATATACAGTTTATGGTGTGCGGTGAGGAACATATGGGATTCTTTGTGGACCGAGGTAAAGTTAAACCTGTTGAATCCTATCCGGATCGGGACTGTTATTTTTATCCTAATGAAGCCGTCGATGAGGGTATGATTCATTGTCCGGAAGGTTATTACACTGTCTTTTTCCCGTCGGATATACATCGGCCTCTGTTGGCTGCGAATGATAAACCGATCGACATTCGTAAAGTCGTAGTTAAAGTTCACGTGTCTTTGTTATAAGACTGAGTTTTCCAACTGTTTTGCCTGCAAAATTCAGTGTGTAATGTGTGTCGCCTATATAAACTCGTGTGTATCAATTGTTACGTTAGGCCGGTAGGAGGAGTATTATGAACCGATATCAGGTTGTTGGTATCGCATTGACATTGCTGGGGGCCACCTTGTGGGGCGTGTCGGGAACAGCCGTCCAGTTTCTCGGCAACAGCCGAGGCATGAACTTGGAGTGGCTCGTCACGACGAGGCTTATTTTGGCCGGATGTATTACGGTATGTTACACGTGGTTTCGCGACGGTAACCGAATATTCGACGTATTCAGGAGTCGCCAGGATACGATGCAGCTGCTGATTTTCGGTATTTTAGGCATGGGCATGTGTCAGTATACCTACTTTAACGCGATTCTGCTGGCCGGTGCGGGCATTGCAACGGTTCTTCAATATCTGGCGCCGTCCATGATTATTTTGTACGCCGTGTGTCGCTATGGTAAACATCCTACACGGGGCGAGGTCATATCCGTTATTCTCGCGTTGGTGGGGATCATCTGCCTTATCGGTAATAACGGGTTTTCCGCTGAAAGCATCTGTCTGGATGTACTCGTATGGGGACTCCTATCTGCCGTAGGCGTAGCCGTTTACAGCGTGTCGCCGGTACATTTGCTGGCCCGTTACGGTACTTTGCCGATCGTAGGATTCGGGATGTTCCTCAGCGGCATTGCGGCAGGGATTTTATTTCATCAGTCTGAGTCCTCTGCAACGTGGGATGTCTGGACCGGCTTAGGATATTTTTCCGTCATATTTCTCGGAACGATCGTATCCTTTAATTTCTATCTTGAAGGGGTCAAGCGCATCGGTGCCGTTCCAGGCTCCATCTTATCTTCCGTTGAACCGATTTCGGCAGCCTTTTTTGCGTGGCTCCTCTTGGGAAATCAGTTCAGCATTTTAGGCATCGTCGGGATGGCTCTTATCATTACGACCGTCGTCATCATCGCGTTAGAAAAGAAATCTTAATCAGTTAGAAATAAATATTGAGAATCAGCCTGGAAATCTGTATAGACTCGGGCTGTTTTTTGTTTTACAATAGGTTCTTGTAGAACGTTTGTGAAAGTTTAATGATTAACTCATGAGCATGTTAATTGTCATGAAATTGTGGTCGACTTTCACCATAAGTCGTAATTATAAGATGAATCTCGCTTGATATTGGGGGAGAGATGGAACAGAAACAATGGGTCGGCATGGGGCTCACCATATTAGGAGCATTGCTGTGGGGGTTGTCGGGAACGGCCGTACAATTTATTGAAGACGTGAAACATGTCAACGTGGAATGGTTGCTGGAGGTGCGGCTGATCGGGGCCGGCCTCATCACGGTTATATTGGCGTTTATGAAAGAGGGAACAGCCGTATTTAACGTTTTTAAAAGTCCGAGAGATATCATGAAGCTGCTCATCTTCGGCATCTTCGGGATGGCGATGTGCCAGTATACATATTTTAGATCTATCGCTCTTGCCGGCGTAGGGATTTCAACGGTGCTTCAATATGTGGCGCCGACGATGATTATCGTATATTTATTTTTGCGCTATCACAATAAGCCGAGCTCCGGAGAGGTCGTATCGGTGTTCTTCGCCATATTGGGGACGATGTTGATCATGTTCCAAGGCGGTCTGGATATACAGAATGTAAATGGAGGGGTCCTCTTCTGGGGGCTGTTATCCGCATTAGGAATCACCGTCTACAGCTTGCAGCCGGTTGAGTTGTTGCGCACGTATGGCACGGGTCCGATTGTGGGATTCGCCATGCTCATATCCGGCATCTTATCCATTTCCATATTCGGCGCCTACGAATCGAAAGCCGTTTGGGACCATATGACGTGGTTAGGTTTATTTACCATCATCATTCTCGGTACGGTGGTGTCGTTTAACGCCTACATGGAAGGCGTCCGTCGCATCGGAGCCGTTCAGGGATCGATCCTGTCATCGCTGGAACCGATTTCGGCGGCTATGTTCGGCTGGGCGTTGTTAGGGAATGAATTTACCCTTACCGGAATTCTCGGTATGGTGTTTATCATCAGCACTGTATTTATTATCGGCTGGGAACGGCACCGCCGAATCAAGCGTGAGGTACTGGCGAAGCTCAATAAGACGGAGCTTGCATAATCGCTTAAACTTGTTTTTTTATAAATAGGTACCAAGCAGACAATTATATATATTGTATATATGACCGTACTCGGTTGACTATCCGCATATCTGTTCATATAGTAAAGATATGCGGATTCTTTGTTTATAGAGGAGATTTCTATGTCTGTTCAGAGTTTTGTAGAGGAACGGCGCGATGCTTTTATCGTGATGCGACGGGATTTCCATATGTATCCCGAGCCGGGGTGGCTTGAGTATCGTTCCGCGGCAAAGGTGGCGGAGCGTCTTATTGAATTGGGGTATGATGTGGCCATTGGGGCGGATGTCCTTGATTTGGATGCACGTATGGGACTTCCTGGTGATGAGATTATGAAAGCCGCCATGAATCGTGCCGTTGAGGAAGGGGCCGATCCCGAACTGGTGGAAAAAATGGGTTACGGTAAAACGGCTATCGTAGCTACAATGAAATTCGACGATGACGGCCCTGCTGTGGCATTTCGGGCGGATATGGACTCAAATGATGTTATCGAATCCAATGAGGCCGGTCATATCCCCGCAGATAAGAATTTTCGCTCCCGTCATGACAAGGCGATGCACGCATGCGGTCATGATACGCATATGACGATGGGTCTTGGTCTGGCGGAATATGTTGCTACTCATAAGGAGACATTCAAAGGTACGATTAAACTCATATTCCAACCGGCGGAGGAAGGTGTGCGCGGTGCAAAAGCCATGGCGGAAGCCGGTGTGGTGGATGATGTTGATTTGATGTTCGGCATGCATATCGGATTTAACGAAAACCTGTCCAACTGCTTTGCTTGCAGTGATCACGGCTTTCTGGCCACTACCAAGCTTGATGCGGTATTTCATGGCTATTCCGCGCATGCCGGCGGATCCCCTGAAAAGGCGCAAAATGCGATGCTTGCAGGCTGTACGGCAGTTCTTAACTTACAGGCCATCGCTCGCCATAGCCAGGGGGCTTCCCGCATGAATGTGGGCGTCTTTGAAAGCGGTACCGGCCGCAATGTAACACCGGACGTGGCGGTTCTTAAACTTGAAACGCGCGGTGCCACAACGGAAATTAACGATTACATGATCAATCGCGCAAAAACTATTATTAAAGCCGCTGCGGAAATGCACGACTGTACCTATGAAATTACAAAACAGGGTGAGACACCGGCAGGCCGCATCAGTGATGAGTTAGCCTTAGAAGTACAAAAGATCATTGAGCCTTTAGGTATCTTCAAAGAGGTTCCTTTTGACTATAGTGGCGGCGGCAGTGAAGACTGCGCATATTTTCTCAATCGCGTCATCGATAACGGCGGTAAGGCGACGTATATGGTGTTGGGCTCTGCCATTAAGGCGCCGCATCATAATCCTCTTTTTGATATCGATGAAGAAGACATGCTGAACGGAATTGTCGCATTGGGTGCTATAGCGGAATACTATTTGAAACGCTAAATCTGACCGAATCAGCATACTCTTTGTATAGATTAAAACGGCTAAGAATGGTTTATGAAATGCAGTATATCGGTAAAGGAGCGTCTATGATACAACGAGAACGATTAGCTGAGGACTTTAATAATATGGCGACCTTTACAGCGCCGGGTGAAGGTATCAATCGCCTTGCTTTCACAGATGCGGATTGGGACGGGCGTCAATATATCATGGACCGCATGACTGAGGCGGGGTTGACGGTTGAGACCGACGGATTTGGCAATATCATCGGCTATAAGGCCGGCAAGAATCCCGACCTGCCCGTTGTGATGGTCGGATCCCATACGGACAGCGTGCCTGACGGCGGGAATTACGACGGTGTTGTCGGTGTATTGTCCGCAATCGAAGCGGTTCGGAGTATGACGGATGACAGCTTTGAGCACGATCATACCATTGCTGTGGTGTCATTCATGTGTGAGGAATCCAGCCGGTTCGGAGCGGCCACGTTAGGCAGCAAGGCGATGCGAGGCGAATTGACCGCAAAGGATTTACACCGTTTAGTTGATAAAGAGGGTATCTCACTGTATGAGGCGTTACAGACTCGCAACCTCGATCCGGATGCTATTGAACAGATGGAATATAAGAAACCTGTGAAAGCTTTCATAGAAATGCATATTGAGCAGGGCAAAGTTTTAGAGCACGAAAAGAAAAAAGTCGGCATCGTTACAGGTATTGCAGCGCCGGAACGTTTCTATGTGACCGTTCGGGGACATGCGGACCACAGCGGCGCCACGCCGATGAATTTACGTCACGATGCGCTGTGCGGTGCGGCGAAAATCATCCTCGGCATTGAGGAAATCACTTCGATGCAGGAGGAACCGCCTGTTGTGGGGACCGTCGGTGTTGTAGATGTTAGCCCCGGTGCGATGAATGTAATTCCGGGCGCTGTGAAACTGGGCGTCGATATTCGCAGTATGTCTAAGGTGGCTCGCGATTCCGTGGTGATCCTTGTGAAAGAATACATTGATGTAATCGCCGGAAAACGCGGACTGACCTATACCATTGAGCCGATTGCTCAGGACGGGCCGGTGGCGATGCATCCGGCTATGATTGCACAGATTCAGGAGGCTGCGCAGTCTTTAGGCGTAGAGTATATGTGTATGCCGAGCGGAGCCGGTCATGATGCCATGCATTGGGCGGAAGATGTCCCTACAGGGATGATATTCATTCCGTGTCGCGACGGTATCAGCCATAATCCGGCGGAATTCGCCGAAATGGACGATATCGTGACAGGGGCGAAGGTTCTGGATTCGGTTTTGCGCAGCCTCAGCTCGGTTGAAACAAGGCTCGTTTAATTATAGGGAATTATCAGGATTTTAATTCGGTTTATTGTCAGTATTCATATGTGGACAGGAGAGAACTATGGTTATTACAGGTTTTATTATCGTGGTGGCGACGTTTATCGCCATCATCATCGCTGGACTGGCAGGCATCAATCCGATGGAATTGGCAAAGCGTAATGCCGTTCCATGCGTAGCGGCAACTGTGGTTATTATGTTGCTGTTATTGTAGTGTCATATTTTGATACAGCGTGATATAAAATATATATGGTTATGCTGTATTCTATTTTAATTTTAATCCGATCCAGAGGGCTGAAAGTATAAATAATCCGCCGCTGACCCAGAATAATGTGGTAAATCCCAATACCGCCATGAGCCCGGAGCCGCCGACGGCGCCTAAAAAATATCCCAGAAACAGGCTCGACTGGTTATAGGAAAATATTTGTCCCGTAAACTCGCGAGGCGTTTTTGAGGATAAATATGTATTTAGGGCCGGCAACATTCCGCCCAAACCGAAGCCTTGTAAGAAGCGGATGACAGCGAGCTGGTAAATATTGTCTACATAGGCTTGAGGAATATTGAGCAGGCCTACATAGATGAGAGAAATGACGAGTACCTTGCGCGGTCCGATTCGGTCGACCAGCTTGCCAAGAGGCGAACTGCTGATTAATTGTGCAATCCCCATGGCCGAAAATACCGCGCCTGCGATGAATGCAAGATTTGCCGTATCGCTTGGGACGATACTTTTAATATAAACGGAAATGATAGGCTGTAAGGACATGATGCAGATCGCGTAGATAAAAGATGCCACGCATAATGCAATGATGCTGTTGAACTCGGGGATTTCTTCTTTCAGTTTTGAAAGTGTCAATTTCTTGGCATTGGATTGTGGCGTATAATCCTCGTGAATAAATAGGGTCGCCATAATAAAGGCGATGAACATGAGCACGCTGACGACGATGAAGTCGTTACGAATGCCGATTACATCGGCCATATAGCCGCCGATAAGAGGTCCGATTAATGAACCGGCTAAATTGGCGGAGGCCAACATGCCAAGGGCCCAACCGGTCCGGTCGATTGGAGTCTCAGAGGCGATTAATGTTATCGTTGCCGTATAAAATCCGCTGACCAGTCCTTGAATCAAACGTACGATAACGACACCCTCCGGAGTTGTTTGAAAGGCGATTAGGATGTTACACAGGGCCATGCCGAAACTGGACCTGATCAATGTAATCTTGCGCCCTTTCCTGTCGGCGATACGCCCCCAGAACGGAGCGGCCAAACACACGATGAGATAGGTGGCGCCCGTCGCCAAACCGGACCATAGGGACATGCCTTCCGGTGTGGTAATGCCTAAATCGTGAAAGTAGAGCGGCAGAATCGGCGCTAACTGACTGACACCGAAGGAGGTGCAGAATACACATAGTAAACTGATATAGACAGTTCGTTTCCACGTTTCCATGCGGGACCTCCTTTAGTATTGAATGGTAAATATGTGTGGATGTATTGAGATATCTTCATGATACATTTATTGTCAGTATACTACTATCTTTTAAGAGAAAACAATATCAATCAATGAGATTTATATAAATGCAACTTCATGTATATCTCATTATAGAAAGAGAGTGTTTATGAAATATAGACAACTATTGCTGGGAATTACAGCTGTAATGAGTTTTCCATTATCCATACAAGCACAAACTATGGACCAAATGGAACCGTTGGAACGGGCAAAAGAAGAACAGATAGCGAGAGAGGCGCGGCTAGGAGAAGAACGTATACATGTACAAGAAGATGCTATGCATACTATAGCATCGTCAAGTACATCATTAGATGGTCATACTATACCGGCAGAGCAGCCAGTACAGGAAGGACCATCTTTTTTTGTGTCTCATATTCGCATTGTGGAGGAGCCGATACATGAGGAAACCGTTATATCCCGTGATTCTATTACGGCCTCCACAATGGAGACCACAACTTTCCTGGATAATAGTGTGCCGGCAAGTACGCGCATGATTAAAGGCCCTTTGTTTTATGACGCGCAGCATACATCGTTAGTACTGGATGCACCTAAGGAGTTTTCATTTTTAAGTAAAACGGCACGTCCATTTGTCAATCGGAAAATGACCATTGAGGATATTAATACATTAGCAGAACGGTTAAATATGGCGTTAGTTTCTCATGGGTATATCACGTCACGAATTGGCATTCCTGCACAGTCGTTAGCATCAGGGCAGTTACAGTTTAATTTACAGGTAGGTCGTATCGAATCTGTCGTATATAAAGAAAAGAGTTCCCATTATGGGAAAATGCGTTTCCATTACGTCCAGGAGATATATTGAATATTCGGGATATTGAACAAGGGCTGGAACAGATGAAACGAATCGGCTCCCAAGATGTGTCGATTGAGCTGGAGCCGGGAACCAGACCGCTATCTTCCCGTATTGTTTTACAAACAACAAAACGCCCACCGATTCATGGTGTTATTTCTGTGGATGACTCGGGAATGAAGGATACGGGTAAACTGCAATGGAATGCGTCTATTGGTATTGATCGTCTTTTCAATGCGAACGATGTATTGCGTATCAGTGCTAATCATGATGGTGCCAAAACGCCGTCGGTACTGGAAGGATGAAGTGTTTATGACCCCGTCTGTTACCGAACAGAATGTCAAACCTGTGGGTGTCGTAAAAGATCATGCAGAGGATGTGCTGTCGACTTCAACGATGGCTAAGGTGAACGATAGTTTAGATCCGTATGGTCTGGGTAAAGGAAACGGTAAGCGTAGCGGCACGATTGACGGGCTTTCATTACCTACGGAATCACTCTACAGAATTCATCCGGAGATTACTGCCAATGCATTGGTGGAGACAGATCCGGCTTTCACGGACCGCAAACAATTTTTATCCTCTCAATATATGATTGATGCCCTTAATCAGGATCCTGACCGTCGTCTTAAGCGATTAGGTGACGGGTTTTACGAACAACAATTGGTGAATCAGCAGATTCTCGCTGCTACCGGTCGCCAATATTTGACCGGTTATACAGATAATGAAGCGGAGTATAAAGCGCTTCTTGAGGCGGGCATTGCCTATGGTAAACAGTTTAATTTAACGCCGGGGATTACCTTGTCTGATGCACAAATGCAGGCCATAACGACGGACATGGTATGGCTTGAAACGAAAACGATGGTTGTCAATGGCAAAGAACAGCAAGTTCTTTATCCAAAAGTATACTTAGCGAAACAATCCGCAAAGAGTCTGGATGCTATGGGCGGTCTCATCAGCGGTCGCGCGATTGTAAGCGAGACCGATGCTGATATACGAAACCAAGGTGTGATGACCGCTGATACCATTGTATTGAATGGACAGAATATCCATAATACCGGTATGATTGACGGACGTACTGTGGCGGTTGCAGCGAAACAGGATGTGAATACTACGGGGGCTATTCATGGCGATACACACGTTGTGGTGCGTGCAGGCCGGGATGTGAATGTGGGCGCTCGTGTCAAGGCGTTGTCGAATCAGGATGTTGTTCGTCGTCAAGGTACAGTAGGTGTATCTGAACCGGGTGGACAATTATCTATTGCCGCTAATCGTGATATACATCTCAAAGGGGCCTTGGTTCAGGGCGGTGCTAATACAACGATGGACATTACGGCAGGCCATGATGTGAATCTCGGTACGGAACAGCTGGCTGCGAAAAAAGATATGACCGTCAACGGCGATAATTATAACCGTACGGAACGTCGTACTGAATTAGGTACGACCGTTCTAGGTGATGGTGATGTGGCTATTCGTGCCGGTCATGATGTATCTGTTCGCAACGGTGTCGTAAATAGTGAACAGGGTACAACGACGATGGCGGCCGGACATGATGTGAATGTGACACCCGGTGAAAGCTATAGCCGTGATGAATATGGTATTAAGTATAAGGAAAAGAGCTTATTATCTAAAACAGTGCGTACGCTACGTACTGATCATGAACATACGGGTGTTTTATCTTCAACCATCGGTGGCAATGCTATTGATATGAAAGCCAACCATGATGTGTCCTTAACGGGGGCTAATGTATTGGGTACGAAGGATGTAAACATTACTGCGGGACATGATGTGCGTACAGATTCCGGTGAAGAAAGACAGCGCGATGATATCTATGAACACAGCAAGAAAACAGGTTTGATGAGTGCCGGTATAGGCTTTACTATAGGCAGTAAAAAAGTAACGGATACACTGGATGGAAAGTATACGAATCAGGTAGAAACATTAATTGGGGCAGCTAAAGGAAAAGTTGCCATTCATGCGAATGAGGCCGCTCATTTGACAAGCGCTTCTATATTAGCAGGTACAAATGCAACGGTACAGGCGCCGGATATGGTCCTTGACGGCAAACATAATACGGCTGATATAAAGCAGACACATGAAGTTAAAACTTCCGGTTTAACTGTAAGTTTAGGAGGCTCTATTGCATCAGCTCTTAATGGTGCCTATGCGTTGCAACAAAAAGGAAAAGATCGACATGATAAACGATTGGCAGCGCTTGAATATGTAGAGGCTGGTAAAGAATTACGTAAAGGACTTACTAATATTAACGAATATAGGGCATATACGCCGGCTAATGTTGTTAATCATGCAGATAGTTTAATGGATTCCGGACTGCAAAAAATGGATTTTAGTGCGAGACTCGATCGGTTGGCATCATCCGGACAGTTAACTGAAAAACAACTGAAGACCGTAACAGGAATGCGTGACCGGTTCGCTGTAGAAGGTGCCCAGGAGTATCAGACAGGTTTTAATGAAATGGCTGATATACAGGGGGATCAGTCTCAATATAAAGCACAAAAGCGTGCTAAGAAGGATGGGTTAGCTAATATTCATGTCGGCATTGGATCCAGTTACAGCAAGAGCGTTACTGAATTACATGATCGCGACTATGCAGGTGGTAAGATTATATCCAATAATACTACTTCCTTATTAGCGAAATCTAATGCACTGAATACAGGAACGATCACGGCTATAGGTGAAACGATACAAGGTAAAACGGTTGATGTAGTAGCTGATAATACGATTAATTTGCAAGCCGCAACTAATACAAGTCGTAAAACAGAAAATAATGATACGAAAAGCTGGTCCGTAGGGGCTAATATAAGTGTGAATGGTGGAGGTATGTTAGGCTTTGATGCTAATTATAATAAAGGTATGCAACGAGAAAATACCGAGAAAGTATCATACGCACCTTCTCGAATAACAGCTAATACGGTCAATATGATTTCCGGTAAAGATACGAATGTAATAGGCTCTACAGTCAAAGGTGATAGAGTTGTTGCCAACGTAGGTGGTAATTTATATATTCAAAGTTTACAGGATAAAGAGACCTATGTGGGGAAACAGAAAAATACAGGATTTAGTGTTTCTACAAATGGAACTCAATTAGGTAATATTTTCGGTGAGCATTCTAAAGGAGATATGCGTAGCAACTATGCCGGTGTAACGGAGCAAGCCGGTATCTTTGCCGGTAAGGATGGTTATACAATTACTACAAAAGGTACTACCACATTAGAAGGGGCTGTTATAGATAGTAAAGCTGCTACAGAAAAGAATGTAGTATCTACCGGTCGCTTAGCGATGAAAGATATTGAAAATACGGCTGAGTACTCTTCGAAGAATACAGGTGTGAGTTATAACCATATAGGAAACTTTAAGTCGCTAAGTCAAGCGGGACAAGATGCGGTATATAATTCGTTAGGACTTTTACCGAAATTATTACCTGAATCGAAGGATTCCGCACATAGCACTACCAAATCTGCTATTGCTGATGGTACAATAACTGTACATGATGAATCTGTAGATATACGTTCGATTTCTAGAGATACCGCTAATAGTCTTAATAAACTGGATACGATCTTTGATAAAAAGAAAGTAGAGGAACGACAGGAATTAGCTCGGCTCTTTGCTAAAGATGCATTTGAACAATTGCATTATTGGGAACCGAAAACTAAAGAAGAGAAAGTGGCTAAAGCGATTGCTCATGGTGTAGTGGCGGAAGTATCCGCTCGAGTTGCCGGTAATAAGCCGGGCAGCGGTTTCTATGCCGGAGTTACCAATGAGGCGTTAATTGGTGACATTCAAAAGGTTGCCAAGACAAATCCTGCTGTGGCGCAATGGCTCAGTGCCGGCGTAGGGGCAGTAGTAAATGCGGGATTAGGAAAACTTGTTATTACCGGAGCGGCTGAAGCGCAGTATGGAACGAAGTGGAATTTAGAATTAACAGAACATGCAAAAGATGTTAGATTAAATGAATATAATGGTTTTAAAAAGTTATTTGATAGACAATATTTAGATCAGATTGCTCAAGGGAATTCTTATAGTGAAGAAGATATACAAAAAGCTTATAATGATTTGGTATATGCATATAATAATGCTGAGAAATTTGGGATCACGCCAGTAGCCAGAGACCTACTTGGGTTTTTCTTAGATGAAGATCCTAATGCACATGGTATTGTTGCTGTAGATTATACTGAGCACGGTTATCCAATTTATACATTTGGTTCCGACTCGGTAATAAATCAGATTTTTAGATCACAACAATATAGTTCTATGAATTTAGATATAATATCAGATGCGGTATATGAGTCTCGAAACACCACAGAGAATATGCCAACATATACTAATTCTCATAGTTTTTATGGATATGGAGCTGATGCAGCCTTAGCATTAGGCAGTGCTTCAACAATAACAACATTTAAAAATGGTAATGCATATAATGGAGCAGTTATTACTATAATTGATAATTGGGATCATGGTAAAATTTTAGCTGAATGGATTAAATACCCAAGAATTTATGAAGCGGCCTATATTTTACAACAATCAGGTTATAGACGAACGTTTGCATACAAAACTACATATGATTTTTCTGTAAGTTAGTTTTTTTATTGGAGTAAATATAATGTATAAATATATTGCTATACTTTTTCTGTTAGGTATAATAGTCTCACAGTCTTTATTAATCTTCATTAACTATGATTATAATAAATACTATGCTTTTGGAAGATATAAATTGCATGCTAACTATTCATTTGAAGATACATGGCGTGATAATGGATTTGAGCGACTTATTTATAGCTATAGAAAGGTAGATAATAAATTGTACACTTATGGAGAATCTGGGATAACTATTATTACGATGAATGTCATAAATCCTAAAATTATAAAGATTCCAAATGATGAATATTATGAGTCTGTGCGCAAATATGGAAGAACTAATAAATATGCTAACTCATTAGGCGAATTATCTAACATTTATGGGGAGGATTTTATTATTTTAGATCGTTTAGAAGAATTAGAGAGTGATGACTACTCCATCGTCAAAGAGCTTATTGAGCAAG
The DNA here is from genome assembly GCF_900187285.1 of Veillonella rodentium. Taxonomy (NCBI): domain Bacteria; kingdom Bacillati; phylum Bacillota; class Negativicutes; order Veillonellales; family Veillonellaceae; genus Veillonella; species Veillonella rodentium. Next base: position 225,960 of record NZ_LT906470.1, read on the forward strand.
GCGAAGATAAGGCGAAGAAATCATAAGTGTTTTGATGAAGTATTGCCAATATATAGAATTGTACGTTAAAAATTTTGTTATATCAGAACAACAAGCAGAAATTAAAATTTCTTGACTTTCATCCCTAGTATGGTGCCTCTAATTTTATTAAAAGTTAATAAGCTAATATAAGATTTAAGATAGAAAGCCCCAATACGTTTTGTATCGGGGCTTTTCCGTTATTGTCTTTAGATTGGTTCGCGACGTAGTCGTGAATCATAAAACCACCCGCTATGCGGGTGTGGCAACGAAAGTTATACAAAAAATCACCTTGCTTTATGTATAATGAAGGTGTTCAAGCGGCATTATATGCAAAAGAAAGGTGATTTTATATGGCAACAAAGACACAAAGTCTTGCGCACACAGAATGGTTCTGTAAATACCACATAGTATTTACACATAAGTGTAGACGGAAAGTTATATATAATCAATATAGAAATAGTTTACGTGAAATACTAAGACATTTATGTGACTATAAGGGCGTCAAGATCATAGAGGGGAAGGTTACGAGTCAATGGGGAAAAATACTTTCACAGAAAGCATTATAAACTGGAAACAGTAATGACATTTAAAATATGACTTCCGGTAAAGATACGAATGTAATAGGCTCTACAGTCAAAGGTGATAGAGTTGTTGCTAATGTAGGCGGTAATTTATATATTCAAAGTTTACAGGATAAAGAGACCTATGTGGGGAAACAGAAAAATACAGGATTTAGTGTTTCTACAAATGGGACTCAATTAGGTAGTATCTCCGGCGAGCACTCTAAAGGAGATATGCGCAGTAACTATGCCAGTGTAACGGAGCAAGCCGGTATTTTTGCCGGTAAGGATGGTTATACAATTACTACAAAAGGCACTACTACATTAGAAGGGGCTGTTATAGATAGTAAAGCTGCTGCAGGAAAGAATACAGTATCTACCGGTCGCTTAGCGATGAAAGATATTGAAAATATGGCTGAGTACTCTTCGAAGAATACAGGTGTGAGTTATAACCATATAGGAAACTTTAAGTCGCTAAGTCAAGCGGGACAAGATGCGGTATATAATTCGCTAGGACTTTTACCAAAATTACTACCTGAATCTAAGGATTCCGCACATAGCACTACCAAATCTGCTATTGCTGATGGTACAATAACTGTACATGATGAATCTGTAGATATACGTTCGATTTCTAGAGATACCGCTAATAGTCTTAATAAATTGGACAAGATCTTTGATAAGAAAAAAGTAGAGGAACGACAGGAATTAGCTCGGCTCTTTGCTAAAGATGCATTTGAACAATTGCATTATTGGGAACCGAAAACTAAAGAAGAGAAAGTGGCTAAAGCGATTGCTCATGGTGTAGTGGCGGAAGTATCCGCTCGAGTTGCCGGTAATAAGCCGGGCAGCGGTTTCTATGCTGGAGTTACCAATGAGGCGTTAATTGGTGACATTCAAAAGGTTGCCAAGACTAATCCTGCTGTGGCGCAATGGCTCAGTGCCGGCGTAGGGGCAGTAGTAAATGCGGGATTAGGAAAACCTGTTATTACCGGGGCTGCTGAGGCACAGTATGGAACGAAGTGGAATGCAACTGGAACGATTAAGGAGAGTGATGATTTAAAAGGTGGCGAATTTATTAATATAATAGTACCACCAGAGTTAAATGGAACAGAAGAAAATCAGGCCTTTTTAAGAAGTCGATGGGGAGATATGTACTTGCCTTATGGGGTGTTACCAGGAGAATATGCTGTAATTCAATTTTCTAAACCTGGATCACAATCCCGAGGGCAAGAAGTAATCATAAATTCGGACAGAAGCTATTCAAATGTGGAGGAATCTCTCGGTTTGGTTAAATCTGTTTGGGACAAAAATAGTGGGTATTTATCGAATCAAGAAGATAAAAGTTCGACTAACTTGGATTGGTTAAATATTAAGCCTACACGGAATTTAAAAGCAACATGGTTTGAGAAAAGTTCAGGTCGTTATTATAATGAGTATGATAATGGAGATATTGAACCTACCGATAGATATAGAGGTATTGAGTTCTTGCAACAAGGATATCCTCTTGAACGAGTGACTTATAATAATGGAGGTTCGTTTTATTATATTTCAAACGGGTATTATGTGCCTGATGTAAATGAAACTAAAGCTGCTATTGATAAAGCAGAAACTGAAATTGTTTTGGCTAATATGAATGACCTTGCTGGGGGAGGCCGAGGTGGATCTGCATCTATTAATATTGGTAAGTTTACTAGTAATTTAAATAATGTAGCAAAATATCAATTAAGAAGTATAGTAAATATTCCATCTAAATCATTTAACAGTTTACCAACACATGTAAGTAGATCTTATTCCAATTATAAGAATATTAATTGGCAAGGTAATTATAGTGGGCAAACTCCTGGAACTGCAGCGGGGAGACGATATGCAAATAGGGATAATCAATTACCTAATAAAGATACTAATGGTAATGCGATAACATATAAAGAGTATGATGTAAATAATTATACTGGACCTATACGGGATAGTGAACGATTTGTTAGAGGCAGTGATGGAAGTGTTTATTATACGGATAATCATTATAAAAGTTTTATAAAAATTGAGTAGTGTAAATGTATGAAATTTGGAGAAAATAGAATGGTACATAATAAATTTATTATTTTAAGTGAAGTTGGTTGTAAAAGTGAAGTAGGGATATTAGAAAAGAGACATTTATTCAAAGCTATTATTGATGGATCTAAAATAAATAGCAAAGAAGATTTATTTCAGTCTTTAGCTCAAGCCTTTTTTTTTCCTAGTAAAGTTGTTTTATGGTCACAGTTTGAGGATTATTTACGTGATTTATCATGGTTAAATACTTATGATGGGTATATTCTAATTGTTAAACACTTTAATGATATGTTTTTAGATAATCCATCTTTAAAAGTTGATTTTATAGATAGTTTTTCGAACTATATTTTACCTTTTTGGGAAGAGGAGGTAATTAATGTTGTAGTAAATGGAATTTCAAAGCTTTTTTATGTATATGCTACTGAATGAAGTGTATTTCTTGTTTTGAATCTTAAACATATATTTTCATTTTTATTGGTAAAATTCTTTTTCGGAAGTATTCTAGAAATATATTTTAGCTTAAATTGCAATAGGAAATTGAACAGTATTTAGAGTTACTATTTTATTAACTTTTTCTAAAAAACTTCTTGTGGTGTTTTGTAATGTAATATCTTATGTGGTAAGTTATTACGCCAATGAAGAGTTCGTCGGGGTGTATGTTCTGAGATACTTTCTATTCGTTTTTCTTTTGGAATAAACCGTTATGTTTTTTGTTAAAGCCTCGTTCTCAAGCATATTGGATCTTGCAAAATAGATAGTATATCGTTTTCAAGGTCAGATATATCCACAAATACTAAAGGTAGATCAATAGCTTTTATCCCAAGTAGTCCTTGATGAAGATAATTATATAAAGTTTTGGTACAAACTATTTCATTATGTGCAAATATATATTTACATTTAGCATATCCGATAGCAGCATCAAAAGACCAATGTTCTTAAATACTTTCTCTTTAACCCAAAATATGAAGGACTCTATGGAGCTTAACTTCATCGTATTAAATGAGCCAAGGCGTTGCTGTTCATACGTTAATTGTCCGGAGCCTGCTAAATATACAAGACGAGCTTTATCTTGTCGAGTTTGAACAACAGATTCATGTTTTAGCTCTGTATAAATAGTAGTTCTAGAGCGTACTAATATGGTTGCAATAGCTGTAAGAGAATCGCCAGTGGCGATTCTCTTTTCTACATCAAAGCGTTCTTCAAGGCTTAAGTGTTTGTACGTAATGTCGTATTATAATTAATATAGTCCATAGTGATTACCTCGGTTAGATTATGTTTGGTCACTTAAATCATAACACAAGGTTTACCATGGATTTTTTAGTTATTCAATTTTATTCTACAGTTAAGCAAAAAAATTTGAAAAATAAAGAGTTTTATAAGGATATAAGCATTAATAAATGAAGCGTACAATAGTCAAACTATTAAATTTAATAAGGTTTAGAATTATTGGTACAATCGATTTTATCGATTACTATTGTGGGTAATGCTATTGAAGCGACAGCATTGAAACTGGATTATAGGTTTATCATTCCTATATTAGTTATAGGTAGTATATTATTATTACATTTAATTCGAGGAAGACGTATTATTATTCGTATTTATAGGAGGAGTATAAATATAAATTAATACTTACAAGTATATTTGTTTTTTTATTTTAGGATTCTATAATAAACTAGTTGGTATACCAACAGAAAAGGGCTTTACTCGGCTGAATTTCTTTCGATATTTCTATTTGGGTTTCTTTTAGTATTCTTGTATGGATATATCTCAATAATATTCCAATATGGATATTTATTCTTACAATTGCTTTGTCTATTTATAGAATACTAAATTCTTTATATAGTTAATTTCAGATTACGTTGGCATTCATCTCTTTGTATTGTTACTGATGGTAGTAAAGTTTTAACTGGTGAGTATAAGGGAAATTATAATGCAAAAGCTGGGCAAGCTATAGAGTTTGATGAAGAAACAAGAACGTTTAGTAGTGGTGGATTTCCAATATTTCCTGATGAAGATCCAGATCTTATAAAACTTACAAGTTGGATTGAATTTAATGCTTCTCTTGATTATGCTTCAGAGAATGGGATGTTGTATGCTGGTGGAAATTCTATGGGCCGTGGTAATATGGTTAGTATGCGTTCGATAAAGCAGGATATACCACGAATTTATACTCAAGCGAATATATTTAATGCGGAATTATATCAGCTGAGAAAAAGTGTTGAAGCAGGTCTTGGGCGGTCTAATATGGGGATGGCGAAAACTGAGCCACGTAATTTGAAGCAAAAGTTAGCTATGGAGAGTGTGCTTAGAGACCCGTTAAGTGGAGCTAAGCAATTACCATTTCCAATGACTGATAAAAGGTGGCCAGGTCAATTAGGTTGGGTGAAGATGGCTAAAAATGTTAATGGTATTGAGATACATTATGTTTATAATAAAAATACACAACAATTTGATGATTTTAAATTTAAATAAGGAATAAAATTATGAATGATATAAAAATTGAATTGATAGAAAAATTTGATAGGTGGTATGAGTTTTCTATTTATATGCGGGCAGGTGATTTTTCTGGTAAGACTAATTTTGGCATAATGTTTAGTGATTATGAGAAATTGATTTGTGATATTGAAAAGATGTATATGGAATTGGAGGGAGAATTTTTAATTAATTATGAAGATTCTGATGACTATGTAAAAGCTCGATTTAAGAAATATGGGCATTTAGAAATTTCTGCACAATTAGGGGGGTCGTGGAATGAAAATTTTGTAAGGTTATTAATGCATACAGATCAAACAATGCTTGGCATAATTCTTCAACAGTTAAAACAGTTAAGTAGATAAAAGCTGTTGACTTTATAATAATTATAATCTTTGTAATAGAATTAGTAATTTTTGGATTATTAAATCTTCTGATTTTAGGTATCTCCATGCCAGAATAATTTGCAAGTGATTAAAATTCCTTGATTTTCATTTTATAGGAATCGTATAATCTAATTATAATTTTATACTCGCTTGAAAGAAACCGATGAGGTGGAGATAAAAATAGGAAATGCACTTATAGAGAGCGGGACTAGCTGAGAACCCGTAGTACGCAGCTTATTAAATGGACCACCGAGGGTGGAGTGAACAGATTGGGCTGACCGGTTGTCATGGCCGTGCGTAGATTCCCGATCTCAGTATTCTCCAACGTTATACGAGCGTTAATCGTGAGGGATATGTTAGTATCCTGCGAAAGGGGAATGCAATGCATTCAAACAAGGTGGTACCGCGATTTATAGAGCACTACAATTACATTGTAACGATAGAACTATAGACTCGTCCTTGACGTCAATTGTCATGGGCGGGTTTTTTGTTTGTTGTCTTTAAAGTTATTGCCAACGTAGGTGGTAATTTATATATTCAAAGTTTACAGGATAAAGAGACCTATGTGGGGAAACAGAAAAATACAGGATTTAGTGTTTCTACAAATGGAACTCAATTAGGTAATATTTTCGGTGAGCATTCTAAAGGAGATATGCGTAGCAACTATGCCGGTGTAACGGAGCAAGCCGGTATCTTTGCCGGTAAGGATGGTTATACAATTACTACAAAAGGTACTACCACATTAGAAGGGGCCATTATTGACAGTAAAGCTGCTGCAGAAAAGAATACAGTATCTACCGGTCGCTTAGCGATGAAAGATATTGAAAATACGGCTGAGTACTCCTCGAAGAATACAGGTGTGAGTTATAATCATATAGGAAACTTTAAGTCGCTAAGTCAAGCGGGACAAGATGCGGTATATAATTCGCTAGGACTTTTACCGAAATTATTACCTGAATCTAAGGATTCCGCACATAGCACTACCAAATCTGCTATTGCTGATGGTACAATAACTGTACATGATGAATCTGTAGATATACGTTCGATTTCTAGAGATACCGCTAATAGTCTAAATAAATTGGACAAAATCTTTGATAAGAAGAAAGTAGAGGAACGACAGGAATTAGCTCGGCTCTTTGCTAAAGATGCATTTGAACAATTGCATTATTGGGAACCGAAAACTAAAGAAGAGAAAGTGGCTAAAGCGATTGCTCATGGTGTAGTGGCGGAAGTATCCGCTCGAGTTGCCGGGAATAAACCAGGTAGCGGTTTCTATGCGGGAGTTACCAATGAGGCACTAATTGGTGAAATTCAAAAAGTGGCTAAGACAAATCCTGCTGTGGCACAATGGCTCAGTGCCGGGGTAGGAGCAGTAGTAAATGCCGGATTAGGAAAACCTGTTATTACCGGAGCGGCTGAAGCGCAGTATGGGACTAGAGATAATGCATATGGTAGGATGAAACAGCCTGATGAGCTATCTGAGCTTAAATCTTCTTATTATTATATTATTGCTTTAGATGGTGGCGTGTATAAGAGAAGTAGAACTGGTGATGAACTGGTGGATCCATCTGTATTAAGTACTGATTTTATTTCTGGCGTTGTTGTACAAAATCCTGAAAAAGGACATCAATTAGAAGGACAGGAAGTCTTAATTAATTCGGATCTGAGTTGGACTAATATTGATGAACCTATGGGAAAAGTTCATGTTGGAACTGCAGATTGGGCTATAAAGGATACTTCTTCATGGGATAATCCTAGTGTAAATAATCCTACTGTAATTGAAGAAATCCCAAGAGTCATAGATGAGTGGCCAGAAAAATCTACAGGTAAAATTTATAGGGTTTATAGTAATAGTTCAGAACCAGTATTTACAGGCGAATATCAAGGAAATAGAAATGTTTTAGCTGGTATTCCTGTAGTATCAGATCCGACAAGAAAATATTTTATGTCTGGTAACTATATGATTTATGATGATGGGACCCCTGAAATTCAAAATATATTACGGATAGCTGAAATGAATATGGTTATGGATGATGTTGTTAATACACCAGGCATGATGTTTGCTAATGGTGATATGGGACGCATTAAAACTGGATTCCCTAGTAACATGAGCCCTATAACACAAACCGTAGAACCCGTATATAGAAAAAATAATATTATTAGTCAAGTTGATTTTGATTATGATCCATTTAAAAGTAAAGGCTTACTTTATCCTATTTCTGAAAAATCATACGGAGATCTGAGTAAAATATTTAATACGTATAAGCCAAATAATTGGAACTTTTTTGATTCTAGATCTATTAAAACTGATAAACCAGGATTTATACATGTAAAAGACAGTAATAAAGTAATGAGATATAGAGTGGACCCACCTGATAATATTACTCAATATGAACATATACATTTTTATGATAAGAATGGAAATGCATTAAATGAACGTTATAAAATTACCCCAAGTGATAGTCCTGATTCGCATATAAAAATAAAACAAGGTGAAAACTCGATAAGTAATACAGAGTACAAAAATGAAAGGAAATAATAGTATGGAAAAAGAACTAATAGAGAAAGAACTTTTAAAACTACGTTATCCAGATCAACGTGTTTTAGATATAAATATTATGGATTTGGGTAGTACAACTAAATTGGCTGCTGAAACATTTATAATTGAATTTTATCATTGCTCATTTATAAAGATAGATAATGATTTAATGAATTTTGAAAATATACAGCAGTTTAAAAATGGTAATACAGGATTATTTCTACAGAATATATCTGTTGATAATGTGACTATACAATCAAGAACTGGTGTATCCAATAATATAGTGAAATGTGGTTATGCTTATGCTCATGGTAAACGATTTGAAATTATGTGTACTATGATGGATATAGTTATTGAATGTTTAGATTTTAAAATTATAAAGAAGAGTGATTTAGAAAGAAATATTGAATCGTTAATACATTATAAAGAAAAAGATCAATAGTTGATAAAATATAATTGTGCTTAATTGTAGAATGAAATTGAACACATAAAAAGTCCATAGTGAACCTATGTTATGATTTAAGTGACGAAACATAATCTAACGAGGTAATCACTATGGACTACACTAATCATAACACGATATTACAAACAAACACTTAAACTTTGAAGAACGCTTTTATGTGGCTTGAATTGCTGCTGGTGATTCTATTACTTCTATTGCTACCGTATTAGGGCACTCAAAACTACCATTTATTCAGAGATAAAATGCGGTTCTGTTGTTCAAATTCGACAAGGCAAAGCCTGTATTGTATATGTAGCAGATTCCGGACAATTAACATATGAACAGCGACGTCTGGGTTCATTTAATACAATGAAGATCGATGACATCTGAACTTGAAGATGAAATACTATCTATCTATTTTGCGCATCCCTATTCGGCTTGGGAAAGCGGTTCTGATGAACGGAAGGTCTGTTTCGCCGCTTTATTCCAAAAGGGAATCGAATAGAAAATGTCTCAGATGATACACTCCAACGAGCCCTTCACTGGTGTAATAATTCGCCACGCAAGATATTACATTACAAAACACCACAAGAGGTCTTTTTAGAAGAAGTAAGTAAAGCAGTAAATCTAAGTACTGTTCAATTTCATATTGAAATTTAAGGTTTTTATTTTGATAACAATTTTTCTTTTGTTATATCCAATACTATATTTACTTTAATGTTAAGTCGAGTTTTAATAATTTTTTGGATAATAATACTAAATAAATCTCTTTATATTTCTTCTCGAATTGTAATAAGTAATGCGACAAAATTAAATTAATTTTCTAATCTCATATTTTACAATTCACCACATAATCTATATTAGAATAAAAAGGATTAGAAAATTGTTATGAGAGCGTAGCGAGAATTATAATAATGTGGTTAGATAATGAATTTTCACTATTTAAACAAAATATAGAGATATTACGAGTGAATCAACGCATAGGCAGACTAGCATATTTGTGGGCTGTGTTTGGATTAGTGATTAGTAAATTTTTAGTTTATCTTATATTTGTTGTATTGATAGGGCTTATTCAAGGGACTCCGCTTCAAGGTAGTCAATATTTGTCTTATATTTATTTTGGAAGTCTACAGATTATACATATAGTTGCAACTATTTTTATACTTAAACGTAGACTAAATGATTGTGGTTCATCCTTGTGGTATATGATCTTGGTCCCCATAGTGTACATAAGCTTATGGGTGTATTGGGGGATGAGTTTTAGTTGGGCGTCTATATCCGAGACTATTGTAAATGCAAGCTTTTATTGGGATGGGTTCTTTTGGCAGTATTTCATTTTAGCTTGCTTTGCCTTGCCTCTCAGCGTGCCAGATTCTAATGAGTATGGTTTAGATGAAGGTCGAGATAGATATAATAACTACATTATTGCTTACGTTCGAAGTTCTACCATTAGTGAAGATAAGGATGCTGGCAAATTTGACTATGTGTGCAGTTGTATATGGGATGTTCTATTTGCTAGGATTTTTGATATTAAGGGAAGGACTTCCGTATCAGCCTTTTGGGTTGGCCTTGTAGGATCTCGCGCTTTCATGGATATTATTATGTATATGATTATAGCAGTAGTATCGTTAATTGTTCAGCTGGATATCCCTCTTTATATACCACGTTGGAGCTTTATGTCTATCCTAATATGGCCAGCCATAGCTATGATTACACTAGGTATACGTAGACTTCATGATTCTCTATTAAGCGGGTTATGGATTATTGGCCTTTTTATTCCATATATCAATATTTTTGTCAGTTATCAATTGTTGTTTAAAAAATCTTGGTATATTGAAAGTTGAGATTTATCCTTGACTTTCATTCTATAGAAACCGTATAATCAAATTATAATTTTATACTCGCCTGTTAGAAACCGATGAGGTGGAGATAAAAATAGGAAATGCACTCACAGAGAGCGGGACTGGCTGAGAACCCGTAGTACGCAGCTTATTAAATGGACCACCGAGGGTGGAGTGAACAGATTGGGATGACCGGTTGTTATGGCCGAGCGAGATACCCGATCTCAGTATTCTCCAACGTCACACGAGCGTTAATCGTGAGGGATATGTTAGTATCCTGCGAAAGGGGAATGCAATGCATTCAAACAAGGTGGTACCGCGATTTATAGAGCACTACAATTACATTGTAACGATAGAACTATAGACTCGTCCTTGACGTCAATTGTCATGGGCGAGTTTTTTTGTTGGCAAATGCCGAATGGAGGTTCTTATGATGTTTCCTACTCTTGATCGTGTAAAAGCCGTCGCACCGGGGTACGATATCGTGCCGGTGTACGTGGAGCTTTTATCCGATGTACGTACACCGATTAGCGTGCTGAAAGCGTTAAAACAGGTGAGCAGTCATACATATCTGCTTGAAAGTGCGGATAACAGCAATCATTGGGGCCGTTACTCCTTCTTGGGCTACGATCCTAAGATTGAGTTGTTTTGTAAAAACCATCAAATGACGATTAAAGACGGGACGATTCGTACCTTTGCCTGTTCGGATCCTGCCGCTGAAATTCGTCGCATCTTGCATCAATACAAGAGCCCGCGACTCGAAGAATTGCCGACTTTCACAGGTGGATTCGTAGGGTATTTCGCATGTGAATATATTCGTTACATCGAGCCGACCCTTGATGTGCCGGTCCCGGATGATGATCCGGCGATGGTCAACGATGTGGATCTGATGCTATTTGATAAGGTTATCGCCTTCGATCATTACAAAAATAAAATCTATTTAATCGCCAATATCGGCACCGAGGATCTGGAACGGAACTATAACAAGGCCGAACTTGAGCTGAATGCATTGGCAGACCTCGTGCTTCATGGTAAGGAGGCGGATGTGCCGAAGGGCCTGCTGCAGTCCGATTTTACATCAGAGTTTACAAAGGAAGAGTTTGAAGCGGTCGTTACAAAGACACAGCATTACATCAAGGAAGGGGATATCTTTCAGGCCGTTGTGTCGAATCGGCGCGAAGCGAAGTTTGAAGGCAGTCTTTTGAATGCGTATCGCGTGTTGCGTATGCTGAATCCTTCGCCGTATATGTTTTACCTGTCCGGCGGTGATGTGGAAATGACCGGCGCATCGCCCGAAACATTAGTGAAACTGACGGATGGCACGCTTAACACATTCCCGATTGCGGGAACGATGCCTCGCGGTAAAAGTGAAGCGGAGGATCTTGCTATCGAGGAAAAACTCATCAATGACGAGAAAGAGCTGGCGGAACATAATATGCTCGTCGACTTAGGTCGTAATGATTTGGGTAAAATCTCCAAATTCGGTTCCGTGAAAGTAGAGGCTTTACATATGCTGCAGCGCTTCTCTCACGTCATCCATATCACCTCCACCGTAAGCGGTGAAATTCAGGACGGTAAGGATGCATTGGACGCCATCGGCGCTACATTGCCGGCAGGGACTTTATCCGGAGCGCCGAAGATTCGGGCGATCGAAGTTCTGCATGAGCTTGAAAAGAGTCCGCGCGGTGTATACGGCGGTGCCGTAGGCTATATCGACTTTTCCGGTAACATGGACGTATGTATCGGCATTCGCATGGCGATGAATAAGGCCGGCAAGGTATATGTTCGGGCCGGTGCCGGTATTGTACGCGACTCCGTTCCTGAAAGTGAATATAATGAAACGATTTATAAGGCGCAGTCCATGGTGAGCGCTATTACAAAGGCACAGGAGGTGGAATAATGGTACTCCTCATCGATAATTACGACAGCTTTTCCTTTAATTTGTATCAACTGGTGGGATCCGTTGATCCGGATATCAAGGTGATTCGCAGTGATGAACTGACGGTTGATGAAATAAGAGCGTTGAAACCGGACCATGTGATACTTTCACCGGGACCGGGCAGGCCTGTCGACGCAGGCGTATATGAAGACCTGCTGCGCGAATGCAAAGGAGAATTTCCGATTCTCGGCGTGTGTCTCGGACATCAGGCCATCGGCGAAGTATTCGGCGGCACCGTGTCCTATGCAAAGCAGGTGATGCACGGTAAACAAAGCGTGGCGAAACAGGTGCGTCTGTCAAAAATCCTCAAAGATGTGCCCGAAGAATTTGAAGTGGCAAGATACCACTCCCTGGCGATTATTGATGAAACAATTCCGAGCGATCTCATCATTACATCCGTTACAGCGGATGGCGAAGTGATGAGCGTGGAACATAAGGACTATCCGATTTACGGCGTGCAGTTTCATCCGGAGTCGATCATGACGCCGAACGGGGAACAAATGATTCGCAATTTCTTAGGCAAGTAAAACGGTTATAAATCGGCGCTAGGGGCTATTTTGAAATAATTTCTTGTAGCAACAATAAGGTCTTTCGGAACTCCGAAGGCCAACCACCCCTTTCGGGGCCGCCAAGTCGTTCCTCAAGACCTTATTGCTTGCATAGAATAAGAAATTTTGATTTTCAAAGCCACCCGCTTCGCGCGCTAAGTCGTTTGTGAGCGCTCCTTTATGCCGTTCTAAGACGGTTACTACAAGCCTAAGGTATTGCGAATCAGATCCCCTTATCTCGGGAGGGGGCGTGTAGCGTCTTTCCAGGTGAAGCGCATGTTTTGGGGCATGAATCTGTGCGTTACGGCATACAATGCGCAGGTTCAGTGGTTAAATGTTAATATGAGGGATACTTCTAGCAAATTGATATGATTGTTTATATGCATATAGGGACGATTGGTATATGGCCGAAGCCGACTTGGCGGCCCCGAATAGGGGTGGGTGGCCTCTGGAGGCTGAGGCCATATGCCAATCGTCACCGGATCGTGTTCGTATAGGTATCAATTTGCTAGAAATATTCCCAAAAGGAGATATAAAAATGATAAAAGATGCATTATATGCTGTAACGCATGGTCAGGATTTATCCTATGACCTTGCAAAGGATACGATGAACAAAATTATGAGCGGCGATGTATCGGAGATTCCGATAGCCGGTTTCTTATGTGCTCTTGCGGCCAAAGGCTCTACGGTAGACGAGGTGACCGCTTTTGCAGAGGTTATGCGCGAGAAGGCGGGCTCCGTACCTCATAACGGCACGGTTGTGGAAATTGTAGGCACCGGCGGTGATGAAGCGAATACGTTCAACATTTCCACTACTTCCGGGTTTATCATTGCCGCTGCCGGCATACCTGTCGCAAAGCATGGTAACCGAAGTGTATCCAGTAAATGCGGTGCTGCGGACCTCATCGAAGCGTTGGGGGCTAAATTGGAACTCGATGGCGCGCAAAATGAGCAGGTGTTGGATAAGGCGAATATGTGCTTCATGTTTGCCCCCGTATATCATCAGGCCATGAAATATGCCGGCCCCGTGCGTAAAGCCTTGGGCGTTCGCACCGTGTTCAACATCCTCGGACCTCTTGCGAATCCGGCAGGGGCTACCGTTGAATTGATGGGCGTTTACGATAAAGCGTTGGTAGAGCCGTTGGCGCGTGTATTGTCCAATCTCGGTGTAAAGCGCGGCGCCGTAGTGCACGGTTTTGATGGTCTCGATGAGATTACGGCTACGAATAAGACGTACGTATGTGAAATTAATAACGGCGCTTTCACTGGTTACGAACTGGATCCTAAGGATTACGGATTTGACTATGCCGACAAAATCGAGCTTGAAGGCGGCGATGCAACAGTGAATGCGGAGATTACACGTCGCGTCCTCGGCGGTGAGCAAGGCGGTAAGCGCACCGCGGTTCTCCTCAATGCGGGTATGGCGATTTATCTGGCCAAGGACGGTCTTACATTGGCGGACGGAATCAACGAGGCGAAATCGATGATCGACTCCGGCAAGGCGCTGGCGACGATGGAACGATTTGTGAAAGTAACGCAAGAGGTATAACCGTTGATTTTAGATAGAATTGTAGAGGCCACCGGGATTCGGGTGGCTCGAGAAAAACAGGAGAAATCCCCGGAGTCCGTGAAAGCGGCCGCATCAGCGTTGCCTGCTGATACGGGATTTCCGTTCGAGGCGGCCTTGCGCCAGCAGGATTTTAACTTTATCTGTGAGGTTAAAAAGGCGTCGCCATCAAAGGGAATCATCGCTGAGCACTTTCCGTACCTGGATATCGCCAAGGAATACGAATTGGCCGGCGCGGCGGCTATTTCCGTGCTGTCGGAGCCGGATTTTTTCAAGGGCGATAAACGATACTTGCAGGAAATTGCGAATACTGTTAAGATTCCGGTGCTTCGGAAGGACTTCATCATCGATGAATATCAGATTTACCAGGCTAAGGTCTGGGGCGCATCGGCAATCCTTCTGATTTGTGCCTGCCTCGATGTGCCTACATTGATGAAGTTCCGCGAACTGGCGGATTCATTGGGGCTGTCCTCTCTGGTGGAGGCTCATGATGAACATGAGGTGCAGATGGCCATTGAGTGCGGGGCGCGTATCATCGGCGTCAATAATCGGAATCTGAAGGACTTCACGGTGGACGTTCAGAACAGCGTGCGCTTACGGAATCTGGTGCAGGACGATGTAATTTTCGTATCTGAAAGCGGTCTTGAAACGCCGCAGGACATTCAGGTGCTGCGGGACAATAACATCGGAGTTGCGTTGATGGGGGAAACATTCATGCGTGCTCCTGACAAGGTTGAAAAGCTGGCGTATCTTTACGGACCGACATACTATACGCCGAAAGTCAAGATGTGCGGTATTTATGATGTGAAAACGATTCCCGCCATAGTAGAGGCAAAGCCGGATTACATGGGTCTCGTGTTCGCACCGAGCAGGCGCCGGGTAACCGTTGATCAGGCGAAGCAACTTGTGGACGGGCTTCATAAGCAGTATAGTTATTCTCTAGCTATTACACAGGATGGTATTGCGAGCGCTGAGAATAACGACTTCGGTATTAAAACGGTAGGCGTATTTGTTAATGAATCCATTGAGAACCTGGTGAGCATCTCCGGCGAGGTCGGCCTTGATGTTATTCAATTACATGGTGATGAGGATGAATCTTTCATCAAAGCATTGAAGGAACAAACAGATCTGGAGGTGTGGAAAGCTGTTCAGATTCGCAGTGCCGAGGATGCACAGGCGTGGCTTGACAGCGGAGCGGATATGCTCCTGTTTGATGCATATCACGGGATTGAGCGGGGCGGTACGGGTGAAGTGTTCGACTGGTCCTGCTTAGATGGATTTGAACGACCGTTCATGCTGGCCGGCGGTATCGACAGCACCAATGTGGCCCGCGCCATTCGCACGGTGCGGCCTTATGGTATCGACATCAGCAGCGGCATAGAAACAGAGGGCGTAAAAGATGAGGAAAAAATCAAAACTTTCACAAAGATGGTAAGACGCATCGCCTATTAATCACGGAGTTCACATAGATGTATCCTATAGTATAGATGGTTTATGATGCGATTCATCACAGAGTAGAGTAAATGATAGTATCAGATAATTCTATTATGGGAGGAACCTGTTATCGGGAAATCTTATGTTGGAATTTGAATCATTATATAAATGAGTCTCAAGAAAGGTAAGTTATATGAGTAAGCAAGCAAGACATGGCTATTTTGGCTCTTTCGGAGGTCAATTTATGCCGGAAACATTGATGAATGCAGTCATCGAATTGGAAGAGGCGTACAACAAATATAAAGACGATCCCGAGTTTGTACGTGAGCTGGAGGATTTACATCGCAACTATACCGGCCGTCCGTCCCTTTTGTATTATGCGAAGCGTATGACAAAGGATTTGGGTGGTGCCAAGATCTACCTTAAACGGGAAGACTTGAATCACACCGGTTCTCATAAGTTGAATAATGTACTCGGTCAGATGCTGCTCGCGAAACGGATGGGTAAGACCCGCGTTATCGCCGAAACGGGTGCCGGCCAACACGGTGTGGCGACGGCTACCGTAGCGGCTTTGATGGGTATGGACTGTGAAGTGTTCATGGGTGCAGAGGACTGTGAACGCCAGGCGCTCAACGTGTACCGGATGGAACTGTTGGGGGCCAAGGTTCATTCCGTAACGAGCGGTACGGGTACATTGAAAGATGCCGTGTCGGAGGCGATGCGCGAGTGGACGAACCGCATGGCGGACACGCATTATGTGTTGGGTTCCGTTATGGGGGCGCATCCATTTCCGCTAATCGTACGTGATTTTCAATCCATCATCAGCCGTGAAGCGCGTGAGCAGATTCTGGCGGCGGAGGGTAAACTGCCGACCGCTGTTATGGCCTGTGTTGGGGGCGGCTCCAATGCGATGGGCATGTTCTATAATTTTATTCCTGATGAAAGCGTGCGTCTCATCGGCTGCGAGGCTGCCGGACGCGGTATCGATACGGAAGAACATGCAGCGACAATGTCGAAGGGCAGTGTAGGTATCTTTCACGGTATGAAATCCTATTTCTGTCAGAATGAAGACGGACAAATCGCGCCGGTATATTCTATCTCGGCCGGTCTTGATTATCCGGGCATCGGACCGGAACACGCATTCCTGCACGATAGCGGTCGTGCCGAATACGTGCCTGTAACGGACGATGAAGCGGTGGATGCTTTTGAATACTTATCCCGGTTAGAAGGCATTATTCCTGCTATCGAGAGTGCGCATGCGGTGGCGCATGCACGCAAAATCGCCCCTACCATGAGTAAGGACGATATCATTATTATTTGTTTATCCGGTCGCGGTGATAAAGATGTGGCGGCTATGGCGAAATACAGAGGGGTGGATATTCATGAGTAAGATTAAAGACGCTTTCAAAAAGGGCAAGGCATTCATCCCGTTCATCAGCGCCGGGGATCACGGCATTGAGACGACGGAGCGCTATATTCGCATTATGGTTGCGGCCGGTGCGGATATGGTGGAAATCGGTATTCCCTTCTCGGACCCTACGGCGGAAGGGCCCGTTATTCAGGAGGCGAGCACCCGTGCATTGTCGACAGGCGTAAAAATCAACGATATCTTCGATATGGTGCGTCGTTTGCGCTCCGGAGATGATGCGGTGACGGCGCCTCTCGTGTTCATGACTTATTTGAACCCGATTTATGTATTCGGCCGTGAAGCATTTTTTAAACTCTGCGAAGAAACGGGTATTGCAGGCATCATCGTGCCGGATATGCCGTACGAAGAAAAAGGTGAGCTGGCAGGTATTGCACATAAATATGGTGTTGAAGTGGTATCGCTCATCGCGCCGACATCCGAAAATCGCATTGAAATGATCGCGAAAGATGCGGAAGGTTTCGTTTACTGTGTATCGTCTCTCGGCGTTACCGGTATGCGCAGCGAAATCAAGACGGATATTAAATCCATCGTCGAGTCGATTCGCAAGTATACGGATATTCCGATTGCCGTCGGATTCGGTATTTCCACGCCGGAGCAGGCGGCGGCTATGGCATCCGTTTCGGACGGTGCTATCGTGGGCTCCGCCATCGTTAAGATTATTAAGGACTACGGAGAATCGGCCGATGAGGCTTTGTTTGAGTATGTCAAAAAAATGAAAGCCGCTGTAAGTGAGCAATAAAAAAATCCCTCGGTATCGAGGGATTTTTTTATGTAGACCTTATCTTGGCATATCAGGCTGTTGCGGTTGTTTCGGTGCATTTTGATGATGGTGGGAAGGCGCCTTTTTTACTTTTTTGTGTTTCTTTTCTTTAGGTGGTTTTGGAGCAGGTGGTTGATCCTTTAATTCTTTATGATGTTGCTGAACCTCTTGTGGAGGCGGCGGATTATCGAACGGTTGTTTATCAGCCGCACTTGCCAATCCTGCTGTTAAAAACATACTCATAGTTGTTAATAAGAGAGCTTTTTTGAAGTTTACTTTCATAATATGTCTCCTTGCATTTTACAAATTCTAATGTTAATAGTCAGTACATAGTGTTATCCGGAATTTACATCATGTACTGACTATAATGTAATGCAAGGTAGTGAAAGTAATATGAAAAATATCAGCCGTTTGTAGATTCCGCTCTCATATGAGCATGGCTGCGTTCCGCTTCGCTCTTGTTATCGAACTGGCCCCAGTAGGAATGTCTCCGCTTCTTATTCTTTTTAGCTTTTCGTTCTTTCTTTTGATGAAGGGGTTGCCATGTGCTGCGATGATTATGATTTTTATCGTAGGAACCGTCTTTATATGTATGGGATTCATATGGCTCGCCGATTTTATAGCGATATTCTTTTGCCTGTGCTGCATTCGATCCGATGCCGGCAACTAAAAATGCGGCTAATCCTGACATGGCGATTGCTTTGATCAATTTAGCTTTCATAATGTTTCTCCTATACAAATACAAAATTAATTGTGTAATTTTTAGTTTTGAAAAACTTTTTAATAGTATATGCAGGTTTAATGAAGAAATGATGAGTATTTGTCACTTCCTTAGAACATAGTATAATAGTTATAAATTAATTTATAAATGAGTTTGTTGATATACGGATATATTGTATCGCGATTGATATAAGGAGCATTATGAAAGAGAACATATATAGTATCCTCTACAATGAGTTGGTACTGAATTATGCGAACGGCAAAGGACGTACAAATCGGCGGGATTTTTGGCTAACTAAGGCCTCTATAGTCTTTTTATATGGATGTATTACTTTACTTATGGGACTGGTGGCCGTCTTTACGCCAAATCATTTTATATATGTCGTCGGATTTGAAAAAGGTTTATTAGTCTGTTTAACATTACTCTTGTGCCTACCTATGATCATGCTGATGGCACGGCGATTACGGGACTCCAATAACTCCCGTGAATTACTTGTTTTGATACTGGTGCCCATACTGGGCTGGCTACTGTTAATCTTTTTCTTTTGTAAGAAAAGCCAGCCGTATGCCCTCAATACCGAAACGGATTCGAATGTTGGCACCGTTTCTAATGCGGAATCTGCTTCTAATACTGAATTTGCTCCTGATTCGGATCCCGGCTATATTTCTGGAGGTGATTTCGTTTCCGAAGTCGCCTCTGAACATCATTCTGTTTCGGCAAGTGTTTCTGGCGCTGAAAGTGTGGCTGCTCATAATGTGCCGATCATTATAACGATTGCGTTATTGGCGGTCGGTTCTATTTGCAATTATTTAGGTATGTCTCTCGTTGACCGTGCCTATGAGAGGGAGTTATCCGCCTATGCCGCATTGCAACCGAGTTCTTTTACCACAAAAGCGGCTATAGAATTGAGAAATCCGCAAGCTACGGCGGACGGACGCAAGGTGATCGAACTGTATTTTGATGCTCTTGCGAAAGGAGATTACAGGACGGCATATCGTCAATTAGCACCTCGTGAAATGGAGCGATACGGTGATTTTGAGACATGGAAAAACAAGGTGAACAAGCAGAATTATGCGGTTGAAAATATTTCACTGGACTTTGTCTATCGCAGTGAGGACGATGAACCGATTAAGGAATATATGAGTTATGTTGTCACTTTCAAAGGCAATAGACGGAGCATGGCTGTTAATATGTATTATACGGGAACCGCGTGGGTGATTTATTCTGTAAAGCCCGCTGAAAAGGAGTAGGTGAATATGCGATCAGTAAATATATATGATTTAAATTATACCGATGCGTTCCTCTTGGGGGTCAGGAATTTTGTAAATTTTAAAGGCCGTGCAAGTCGTAGTGAATATTGGCGTTTCATAGCGTGTATCATGATTATGCAAGGTATCGTGGAGGTATTTCTTTTTCTCTGTCATGAAATGGGTTTTTATCAGGCTTTTGACAGCTTTCAATATGTCAGCATGATCGTGAGTCTGTTTTGTATATTGCCTAATCTGGCCATCACGACGCGTCGTATGCATGATATCGGGCGAAGCGGATGGACACAGTTATTGGGATTTATTCCGATTATCGGGGTATTTATGCTGCTCACCTATGAATTGCGCCCCGGTGATAAAGGCGTCAATGTCTATGGTGAACGAACCGGTTATATTACGGTGACGCCTGAATTGAGTCAAACAATCGGTGTGGAAGCAACGCCTACACGACGCCAGGACTGGCTCATGGGAACAGTGGCATTCCTGTTTGAGGTAATTTCTATGACCTCGGTCGTCATCAATCTGCTTTGGGCATTTGTTAATTTTAACGGTTACTTTTAGATACCATGAATGACTGCTTTTAATACATATTTGTTCTTGGTGTTTAGTAATCAGATAATAGGTGCTCAATATAATCGGTGAGTTTATATTAATTTATGAAAGTTTAACAACTCCTTTATAGACAATATAAGACTTTGTAGTAAGATGAATATAAGATGAAATTAAAAACATCTTGTATGGAAATCAAATATGATTCCCTTACTATCATGTGCGTATATATCTATAGGTATAGTCTGTTCATATACAAATATATGAATTGTCGAAGAAAGGAGTTATCCATGAGGATGTGTCCATATTGTGGACACGAGGGGTTGAATAGCGGCTCATACTGTTCATACTGCGGTCGTATTCATAATGTATCAACCTCGTTAGATAAATATAATTTAGGATTGATCGAGAATTGTAAGAGATGTCTCATTTATAAGTATGCCGATTTTGAAGGCCGTGCAAGTCGTGGTGAATACTGGCTTTTTTTATTGATGTATCAGCTGCTCTTTGTGGCGACTCTCTTTATCTGTGCTTTTTTGAGTTATATTAGTCCATTGTCCAGCATCGTCGGTGTAGGGGTAGGATTAGTGCTGTTAGTGCTTATATCCGTGGCCGTAGCGATTCCCGGCGTTGCCGTTGCTGTCCGTCGTCTTCATGATCAGGGACGTTCGGGCGTTTTTGTGTTTATTAATATTATACCGTTAATAGGAACGGTGATTTTCTTTATCCTGATGGCCATGCCCGGTGAAAGTACAGAGAATCGGTTCGGTATGCCGACCGGTTATATGCGGATGACGAAGCGGATGGCGCATGAGATGGGGCTTATAGACTCATCGCCGACAATGAACCTTATCGTAGGAATCATCTGTACGATTGTTGTGCTGTGGTTCTTTGTGGATCGGTTAATTATGGCTTAGATTTTAATCAATCGTTTGAAACATTATATTTTGCTTTAAAATTAAAAATTCTTGAATTGCTTAAAATACAATATGCAATTGGACAGTATTTAGATCCACTATTTTAGTTAAATTGTAAATTGCACCTTCAAAAGTAAGTTAAATTTTGAAGGTGCAATTTTATGTTGAAATAGGATGGTGAAAAATGTAAATTTGTTGTACAATTTAATAATTGAAGCATGTATCTATAGATGTTTAGATAGATGTTTTCTTTTATTTGACTAAAAAAATAATAAATTTTAAATTAATGCTTGCATTATAAAAACAAAAGCAGTATAATCAACTTAACAAAAAGTAAAGTAAATTTTACATAAAGTAAATTAAAGTTTACTAAAAGTAAATTTGATTTAACTGAACGTGCAATAGACTTTTCCGGATGCAAATTTTTATTTTATTGTAGTAAATGTAAGACGTGTTGTATCGAATGTAAGCCGTGTTGTGTTGTATGTAAGGCGTGTTGTATTGAATGCAAGAGTGTTGAAGTCTGTTTTGAAATAGCAGATAGGTTTATTTCAAAACGACGGATGAGTAAAAGGGAGCAGTGGGAGAAAATGGCAAACAGAATAAAGCTTTATAGAACTATGTTGGGCTTATCTCAGCATGAATTAGCAGAAAAAGTAGGTGTTACTCGAGCGACTATCAATAGTATTGAAAATGGGAAAACGATTCCTAGCTTAAAATTAGCTAATGATATAGCCGTAGTTCTCGGTAGAAGCATAAACGATGTATTTCATACATTGAACTAAAAACGGAGATTAAATTTAATAACTGGTAGATAATAAACCTGCATTACTCATGACCACCGGGCAAAGGGCTGTTTCATAATATGTCAGCACATATCTTTGTGAGATTTTTATGCTCGCAAGGAATATGTATAAAGCCTTGGATGTTGGAATACTGTGTGAATGGAGGTTTTATTATGTTATTTGCAAAACTTACTAACTCTGGTAACTGTTTCTCTACTAAGTATGGTCTTATTATTATTAGCTATGGCGTACGTTGGCTTGGCTAAGAAGGATGTAATTTTAAACTTATTTGATTAGTTGAAGAAGGCTTAGTGAATTATTATTCTAACGAGTTTACTGATTGAATGAGAGCCAACATCCAAGGCATCTTATTATGGCTTTATAGGATATCGATTTGACTCTTAGCACATAATGGTTTGCTATAGGTATAAGAAATTAGTGAGTAGTAAAATTATTTATCTCATATTATTTTGATCATACTCTTTGTGAACTTTAAGTTCATAAAGAATATGCATATAAGGTCTCGGATGCCGGAACACTGTGTGAATGGAGGGTTTACTATGTTATTCTCAAAACTTTTTAAATCTGGTAACTGTGTTTCTGTTGGTATAGGCATTGTTGCTGTTAGTTATGGTCCAAGTTGGGCAAAAGGCTTCTAATTGTCAACCTATTTAATCTATTTGATGAATTAAGACTTATAGTAATTTGTTTTAAGATTGACTGATTAAATGAGTACTGGCATCCGAGGCACTTTATTTTAAAATTGAGAGTATATCGGTTAATTTTTAGTAATTGATGAAATTATTATAAGTTATTCAAGATGAATATGTGTGGTATTTGATAATATTATTCAGTTTATATTTTTGAACATACTCTTTGTGGAGTTTATGTTCGCAAGGAATATGTATAAGGTCTTGGATGGTAGTAAACACTGTGTGAATGGAGGAGTTTACTATGTTATTCTCAAAACTTACTAAATCCGGTAACTGTGTTTCTGCAGGTGTATGGTTTGTTAGCATCAGTTACGGTCCAAAATGGGCGAAAGGCTTCTAATTCTTTATCAGTTTTATATTAGCTTTATATTGATAAGATAATTTATAGTACATTATTTTGATTTAGGTGTGTATATTGTCAGATAAAAGCTACCATTCAAGACTCTTCATTTTAATAGTTCTATTCAATGATTATGTTTAGTTTTGTTGATACGTTGATGTTAATAATAAAATAAATAGTTTGTTATAAAGGATTGAGATCAATGAATCAAATTAAGGAAGATAAGGAGAAGTTATATATAAATTTTGTTGTTCTATCTGTATTTCCAGTTGTTTTAACACTTGTTGCAGGTTTAATAATAGATCTTCTTATCGGCGATTTACGATATGGTCACTTCTCCGCTTTGATTACCGTTTGGATAAGTATGATTATTGGAATGGTAATTTTCCCGGTGATTTATTTACGCCAAAATGATAAAGAGGTATGTAATTTATCTGATTTAGGGCTAGTTATTGATTTACCGATGGATGGTATAATTATAGGTCTTTTGATTGTATCTCTTATAATAGTAAAAACAATATTTTTAGGAGGCGATATTGTCTTTGCCCTTATGCAGAACATACCGATTGCTTTTTGTGAGGAGTTCTGGAGTAAGGGCGTTCTTTTTACCCAATTAAGACAAATATTCAGGAATGATTATATTGTCATTGGAATAGCGGCAATGGTTTTTGCTTTTATAACACATATGGGTAATAGCTTTGTAGACAATCTTGTGCTTAGATTTCCTTTCGGATTAATTGCCGGATTCATTTATTATAAAACAGGAAAGCTAGCGTATCCTGTTTTACTACATTTAATATATAATGCAATGATTGTTTGATGTAAAATGGTAACCATTATTAATGATTCGAGGAGGCCGATTATGAAAAAATATGTTTTTATATTGTCTCTTGTATATCTTCTCAGTATATTGGCCCTTACGGTATATACTGATCAATTCAATGGGTTGTCTGTTTTGGGTATTCTTGTAGCTCAAATTTTTATATCGATTATTCTTTTGTTTCTTTTCAGAAATCAAGCAAAACAACATTTGAGGACATTGGCTGGATTAAATGTTGCTTTTTTTGCAGTATATAGCATTTTACAGAATTTCTTTATCTTAACAGGCAGCAGACTTGAAACTATTCTGGCAAATAGTAATTTTATAAATAGTAATAATGTGACCGTACAAGCTAACAATCCAATAGAAGATACTATTACCGGCATCGTTATTTTCGTGATTTTACATTGGTTTGTTACCTATCGATTAAGTAGAGCAAAGAAAGATGAAACGGTTTAGCTTACTCTTTCAAAAACCGTTAATGGCGATAA
This sequence comes from Veillonella rodentium, assembly GCF_900187285.1. NCBI lineage: Bacteria > Bacillati > Bacillota > Negativicutes > Veillonellales > Veillonellaceae > Veillonella > Veillonella rodentium. Next base: position 250,548 of record NZ_LT906470.1, read on the forward strand.
GTTCATTAACGCTAGCCATCCTTTATGCAATTGCGTTGCCGGCATTAGCGCTGTTAATACAATGGATTACTAATACTTTGGTTGAAAAACAGGAAATCAGTTCCGCTCAGGTAATGATATCTTTAGGATTTGCAGTGGCTGTTCTTGGCATATCGGCTTTATATGTATATGTAAAGGATCGATTGATAAATTCTATAATACGAATGGAAAAGAACCGTATTTTTACAGAAGTATTTAGTAAGAATATAAGTGATTTCCGTAAGAATAATACATCCGTTTATACATCTGTTCTCAATCAAGATATTTATATTATTGAAGATGATTATTTTGAGACCCTGTATAGTATTGTCGGTGGCATAGCTACAGTTATTGCTGCATTTGTTATTATGTGGTTTATATACTATAAAATTATCTTTATTATGCTAGGGTTAGTTATAGCAGGCTTGATCATCCCTAACTTATTAGGCACTAAGATGGGGAAGTATAAGAACGAATATCTCGTCAGTTTTGGACAGTTTAATGGTGTTATAAAGGATTATTTTAATGCTTTTGAAGTCATCAAGGCTTATCGTGTATTGGTAAATGTTATAAATTCGTTTGGCCGATATAATAATGCACTTGAAAGTAAAAGACTGAAAAGTAAGTTGTTCGAAGATATTGTTTTGGTTGTTTCTAATTTTGCCGCATTTATGTTGAGCTTGGCAATGTTTCTCATATGTGCCTATTACGTGAGTATAAATGAAATACGTGTGGGCGATATGGTTGCCGTTGTGCAACTTTCCAACAGTATTATGAGCCCTATTATGATGATATTGTTGTCATTGGGGCGTGTCATTTCGGCAAAAAAAGTATGGAATAATATCGATGAGATCAAGTTGCGAAAATCTGGTGTTCATGATATTGATATCGATAAACTACATGATACTGATCGGATTCAATTCAGTAAAAGTATAGAATTTAAAGATGTCAGTTTTGCTTATCCGGGAAAAGAGCAGAATACACTTCAGGATATCAACATAGCATTCGAGAAAGGTAAAAAGTACGCAATCGTAGGCATGTCCGGAAGCGGGAAAACGACTTTATTAAAGATGATTTTGCGTTATTTTGATAACTATTCAGGCTCTATATCTATTGATGGATACGAATACAGTAAGATTGATGATGAATCCGTGTATGATAATATCACATATATGCAGCAGCATAGTGTGATGTTCAATGATACGTTGGAATACAATTTAACGTTGGGTAACACGGTTTCCGATAACTTATTGGATCAGGCTATTGATAAAGCAAATCTGAGAAAGACAGTTGATAAATTAGCTAAAGGACTTAAAACGATTGTTCAGGAGAACGGAATAAATTTCTCCGGTGGAGAGAAAAAGCGTATTGAAATATGCAGAGCGCTTTTAAAGAAATCGGATATTGTTATAGTTGATGAGTTCTCGTTCGGACTCGATAATCTTACTGCTAAAATATTGGAACGCGAGCTGGTGGGACTTGATGCAACGGTTATCAATGTTACGCACTTCTTGGATGAAGATATCTTGAGATTATATGATGAAATTATTGTATTAGAGGACGGCAGCATTCGAGAAGTCGGATGTTTTGATGAATTGTACGATAATGGGTCTTTATTCTACCGACTAATAGAAAAAGGAGGAGAAGTGAATGAGCAACATGCTTCATGATAGGACTTATTTATTTAATGTCAAAGGTGTAAACATCATCGGCAATGGTGATAATGGTGCAATAATCGGTCTGGATGACGAGGGATTAAATTTTATTGATAAAATTAAACAGGGCAAGCTCGGTGAATGTAGTCTAAGTGATAAAGAGAAACAGATTATGACGGCTTTGAATGAGCTCGGTTATTTTACGAGATCTGCCGGCAACTTGAATACTGCCTATCTCCACGTGACAGATCGATGTAATTTAAGCTGTGTTGGGTGTTATTCTTTCATAGAAAATCGTAACTCACAAAAGGATTTATCTACTGAAGAATTATTAAATATTGTCGATCAACTGGCGGAATGTGGTGTCAAAGGAATAACCATATCCGGTGGGGAACCTTTTTTGAGAACCGATATGCCACAAATACTCGAACGCATTAAGAAGCATAATATGTATGCTGCAGCGATTACAAACGGTACAATGGACTGGGATCGGGTTAAAGAAGCCCTTCCGTACCTTGATGTTTTGAATGTGTCGGTGGACGGATATAATAGGGAAACACGGTTTATCAGAAATGACGGTATAATGGATAAGGTATTGGATTTCGTTGAACATTTCAAAGATTTTATCCCTGTCAATCTAGTGTTTACTTTGCACAAGAAAAATGTTGAATATATGAAAGAATATATTCAACTTGCAAACGAATTAAATGTATCTTCTAATTTTAGTATATTCTCAGTAGACCCGCACGATGAAACGTTTTCCGGTTTCGTTTTAGATGAAAGTGATCTTGGTAAGATTTCAAAGTTCGTTAATGACGTAGAGGGTGTTTACATTGAAGATAGTGTTATTAACGGACAGAGTGACGGCCTTGACGGATTAGGATGCAAAGTCGGTTGTGGTCTAGGGTGCGGTATAGTCAGTGTTGCCGCTAACGGAGATGTTTTTCCTTGTCATATGCTACATAAAGAGGAGATGAAAATGGGCAGTCTTAAGACTGATTCTTTGAAGAACATTCTTAAGAATAAAGAAGCAAAGTGGTCCGGAATAACGGTAGATGATATTTCAGACTGCAGTGACTGTGAATATAAATATATGTGTGGCGGCGGCTGTCGCGGCAGATCCTATTTATATCACAAAGCTTTAGAGCATAAAGATCCGTTCTGTACATTGACAAAACTATACTTGAATAAACGCACAAAGATTTTTGAACAGATTGCTCAGCAAGCATAAAAATATAGCGGATAGTTGATTATATGTAATCGACTATCCGCTATGTTTGTTTGTAAAGAAGAATCCTACTAATTTATACTGGTTTGGGACGTGGATTCAGTACCTGGAGAAAAATTTTATTCTGACTGTGTTAGAACCGAGTCATCAAATGTGATGTTTCCAAGAGTTACATGATCAGTTAATTTGCTTAGTCCCCGTTCACCGTACTGATGGTATTTTACTTTCAATTCTTGGTTCATTGCAAATTGTAATTTTTTGAGGACAGTATCTGTAACATTTTTGTCTGTTGCTTTTTTGAAGCGAATGCCGTTAAAAAGTAAAGTTTCATCTTTTTCATTAAAGTATATATTACCAAATCCTTTACCTACGATAAGTTGATCCTTATCTTTGTTAAGCTGAGCTGTCGTACTTGATAAGTCTGACTTTTGTTTAGTAAGGATAAAATTAATGTCAAAAGTAACATTTTTAGAACGGTCTTCATTAGTAAAAGATGGAAAATACGAATTAGGTCTAGGATAGTCTTTTGCAGGTTTATAGGTATATGCATCCTCTGTAATGAGGTAAGCATCGCCATTTTCCTGAATAGATAAGTGATACATTGTTTTATTATCATCGTAGCCGACCCAAGTTCCGTCAAAGTTACTTTTTCCGCAACCTGTAATGATGAATAGAGATGCTATTATAATCATAAATAGGTTAATTTTGATTATGTATTTCATTGTAAGAATCTCCTTATTGTGCATTGTCTAAGATGGAATCATCAAAAGAAAAGTCGAATTGGACTGTTGGCTTTTCAATTCGGCCTTTCATATAGTCGTCGTTTTTCTCGATATTACTATTTTTTATAACCGCTTGTATTTTGGGCAAATATGATTTTATAGAATTATCGTCTGATTGTTTGTGAAATACAATATTTTCTATGATTAAAGTATCATCTTTTTCGTTGTATAAAATAGACATATTAGCGTTGTCTGTATTGACGTTCAGTCGATTGCCGGTTACAACTCCAATTGCGTTATAAATAGGAGTCTTTTTTTTCTGCAATAGATAATCTGCATGCACAATTCCTGTTTCACCGGTCCGTTTAGAAATCTGGGCATGTGATAGTCCGCTGGTAGTAGAGTCCATTAACGCTTTGTATTCATAGGTAGATAACGAAACAATACTTTCTTTGCCTAAATTTTCAATGGTCAGCTCTGCAACCTGGTCATTTTTTTCATATGCAATCCAAGTACCGTTGAATTTGTTATTATCATTATTACTATTACCACAGGCTGTAATGAGCATTATGGTGAAAGTTAATAATAAGCCAATCAATATATTCCTTTTCATAGTAATCTCCTTATGCAGCATCGCCATAATATTTACGACGTAGATAAAAATTATAGCCAATTCCACCTATAATGATAATACCTAAAATGATACCAACATAAAGCAACCAGCTATGGCTTGGCTTGAAGGTGAAGTGGATTTTACTATTTGGAGGGAATGTAACTGTGTTTCCGTTGAGCGCTCCATCTTGAACACTTTCTTTAATGATATCGCCGTCTACAGTAATTTTAGTTTGTCCCGCAGCTTTACCTAAATCAATGATAAATGCATCATCGGCAGTCTTTTGCAATGCAGGTTCTTTAGAGGTTCCTGAGAATCGTGCTGTAATGGCATTACGTATTTGCTCTAATTCTGTGCCATTTGCAAATTTAGTTTCAACTTTCCATACTTTACGAGCTGTAGTGTCAGAATCCTCTACGGTAGTCATTTTGCCTTCTGCATTAGGTGCTTTTAATGTATAGTTTTGCACATTATTGTTTGCTAACGTATCAGTGATCATTTTCTTTTCTAATGGACCTGATTGGGAGCTTACTGTTGCATCCCAGGTACCGCTGCCGTCACGGTTGATGTGTACATCCGAATCGATAGTGGCACATCCGGACAACACTAACATACACACACTTAGAATCATAAGGCATAATCGTCTCATAATACTCCTCACTTTCAAACTACAAATTTAAACTATTTATAAAGTGTTAATTATGATATATTGTACATTAATTAAGTAAAATTAATCAATATATTGCTTCAAAAGGGTTTATGAAATGTTAATGAAGTTTTGCTTAATCAAGATTTTTCATAATCGGAATATTATTGATATATAAATTTTATCAAAACTGATTTGACAATCATTATATTTCCGCCCTATAATTATCTAGTATATAAGAATATTGCGTTGAAAAAGACGGCACACATCGGAAGGGTTTAGTAGAGACCGAACTCATGGGCTGAAAGGTTTGGAAATCCGGATGTATGCGGATCACTTTGGAGCAAGCGGCAACGCCGCCGGTGAACACCGTTATATGTTTAAGAGACTTTCACAATATGAGAGATAAGTTGCGTCTCATGTGTTACAATCATGCGCTCGCATGGTGTGACAACCGCGGAATATGCGGTGGCGCCGGCTTTCACAAGTAACGAGAGTCAGTAGGGTGGTACCACGGATATGACGTCCGTCCCTTCGGGGACGGGCGATTTTTTTATGTAAAAGGAGCACATCATGGATTACGGTAAGACGTTACATTTGCCTGAAACAGAATTCCCGATGCGCGGCAATTTGCCGAAACGGGAACCGGAAATTTTAAAGTTCTGGGAAGATAACAAGATTTATCAAAAACGTTTGGAGTTGCGTAAAGACGCAAAGCCATTCATTTTGCATGACGGCCCTCCATATGCAAACGGTAAATTGCACATCGGTCATGCCCTCAACAAAACTTTGAAGGATATCGTTATGAAATACAAAACGATGACCGGTCATTATACACGCTATATTCCGGGGTGGGATACGCACGGATTGCCTATCGAGCATGCGGTTATTAAGAACACTGGTCTTAACCGTCATGAAATGGCACCATTAGATTTGCGTAACAAATGTAAGGAATATGCATTAGAATGCGTAGAAACACAAAAACAGGATTTTATTCGCTTTGGTGTATTAGGTGAGTGGAATCGCCCGTATTTGACATTGCGCCCTGAGTTCGAAGTGAAGCAGCTCGGAATCTTCGGCGAAATGGCGAAACGCGGACACATTTACAAAGGGCTTAAAACTGTATACTGGTGTACACACTGTGAAACCGCATTAGCGGAGGCGGAAATCGAATACGCTGAGAAAAAATCTTTCTCCATCTACGTAAAATTCCCTTACGTATCCGAGAAAAAGGTGACATTGCCGGCAGGTGTAGATCCAAAACAGGCATATGCTGTTATCTGGACGACGACACCTTGGACAATGCCTGCAAACGTAGCTATCTCCGTTAATCCTGAACTTGAATACGGCTGGGTAAAAGCCGGCGACGAATACTATTTGATGGCGACTGATCTCGTTGATTCGGCTATGAAGGATATCGGTATTGAAGATTACGAAATCGTGAACCGCTTCTCCGGTGCCGATTTGGAATTGGCTGAGTTCAAACATCCATTCGTAGAACGTAAATCCACTGTATTATGCGGTGACCATGTAACGCTTGAAGCCGGTACCGGTTGCGTTCATACGGCGCCTGCACACGGCGAAGACGACTTTAACATCGTTATGCGTTATAACAAGGAAGGCAAAACTGAACTTCCTATCGTATCCCTTGTCAATGAAACCGGTAATTACACGAAACAAGTGGACGACAACCGTTATGGCGATACCGAATTCCCGTTGGCGGGCGTGGAAATTCACGATGCAGAGGTGCCTGTTATTAAAATCTTGGCGCATAATAATGCATTGCTTCATAAATCCAGCTTGCGTCACCAATACGCTCACTGCTGGCGCTGTAAAAATCCTGTTATCTATCGTGCGACGGAACAGTGGTTCTCCTCCGTTGACGGTTACCGTCAACAGGCGCTCGATGCTATCGATAATCAGGTGCAATGGATCCCTAAATGGGGTCACGACCGCATTTTCAACATGGTTCGCGACCGCGGTGACTGGGTAATTTCCCGTCAACGTATCTGGGGCGTGCCGATTCCTATTTATTATTGTGAAAGTTGCGGTGAACATATCATCAACGATGATACGATCAAGGCTTTACAGGAAAAGGTCGCTGTTGAAGGCTCCGATGCATGGTGGGCTCACAGCGCTAAGGAATTGTTGCCGGAAGGTTTCAAATGTCCTCATTGCGGTCATGATGAGTTCAAAAAAGAAACGGACATCATGGATGTATGGTTCGACTCCGGTTCTTCTTGGGCGGGCGTACTCGAAGTAAACGATCTTGACGTACCATGCGCTATGTACCTTGAAGGCTCCGACCAACATCGCGGTTGGTTCAACTCTTCCCTGTTGACGGCTGTGGCGACAACGGGTAAGGCGCCATATAATTCCGTATTGACTCACGGCTTCGTTGTGGACGGAGAAGGCCGAAAGATGTCTAAATCCGTAGGTAATACGGTGGCTCCAAGCGATATCATCGACGTATACGGCGCTGATGTTATGCGCTTGTGGGTATCCTCCGCGGATTACCAGGCGGACGTGCGTCTGTCCAAAGACATCGTAAAACAACTGTCTGAAGTATACCGTAAAATTCGTAATACCTTCCGATTCTTGCTTGGTAACTTGGATGACTTCAATCCGAATACCGATAAAGTGGCGTATAAGGATATGTCCGAATTCGATAAATGGGCTTTATTGCGCTTGGAAGAAGTGCGTCAAAAGGTTACTGATGCATATGAAAACTATGAATTCCACATGTTGTACCATGCAATCCATAACTTCTGTACAGTAGACTTGAGCTCCATCTATCTGGACGTGATGAAAGATACGATGTATGCTGAAAGCAAGAATGACGCGGCTCGTCGTTCCGCTCAAACGGCTATGTATGAAATCCTGAAAACTCTCGTGGCGATGGTGGCACCGGTGCTTTCTTTCACAGCGGAAGAAGTATGGAAATACATGCCGAAGGAAGACGGTATGCCTGAATCCGTTATGCTCATCGATTGGCCGGAAGGTCATGCGGATCATTTCGATCAGGCATTGGCGGATAAATGGAGTCAATTATTAGACTTGCGTACATCCGTACAAAAAGCATTGGAAACCGCGCGTCAAGACAAAACAATCGGTCATCCGTTGGATGCAGCCATCACAGTATACGCTGAAGGTGCCGCTTTCGATGCATTGCATGCGCTTGGCGAAGAAGGTTTGGCTAAACTTGTTATCGTATCCGAAGCGTACATCGTAAACGGCGCTGCTCCGGCTGAGGCTGTTAAGGACGATGAAACCGGCGTTGCTACCGTTGTTGTCGCATCGGGTCTTGAAAAATGCGAACGCTGCTGGATTCACCGCGATACGGTAGGTCAGGACAGCGAACATCCTACACTATGCCATCGTTGCGCAGGTGTCGTGAAAAATTTATAATCGGTTGATTGCATGATTGCATGATTGCATGATTGCATGATTGCATGATTGCATGATTGCATGATTGCATGATTGCATGATTGCATGATTGCATGATTGCATGATTGCATGATTGCATGATTGCATGATTGCATGATGCAGATTAATCGTTATAAAAAATTTTAGAGAATAGATTAATATCAGTTACTCTTATTCTGATGTATATAGAAAAAGGCTAGCTTACAGACTTGTAGTCTATAGGCTAGCCTTTTTGTTACTGTAAATCTTTAGGAACTCTCAGTTGTTTCCACTGATCAAGGTCAGGTATTTCCAGCGTATTAATGGTTTTTTGAATCCAATAGTTTAACGATATTTCGTTATCGAAGTAGTGCTCAAATAGATATGCGTTTCCCGGAGTATTCTGTTGTTCACCGTTTTCGTCGATGTGATGGCGTACGGATTCTTTCAGATACAGCTGCACCCTGAACGGATGAGCGGAATTGCCGCGAAAGATGAAGTACGACGGTCCGATGAAGTCATGCGTGCGGATGTTGATTTGCTTATACTGTTTATCGTTGAGACCTTGCAGTGCCGTTTGAATCATGGCGCCGGCGTCGTCGTATTCTTCGAGCAGAAACGGTTCCTGATCCACATCAAGCACATAATGCCAAGTCGGTTGCGATTTTTCGCTTTCAAGGGCCCACTCGTCGGATAATGCGGCTATGGTGCGATCTTCATAGATCGTGTGTAGAAGTGTCCGCACCGATTCGATATCCAGCACGGCCTTATAGGTGATTTCCTGACCTTCCGTTTCTGTATAACCGTGTAATCGCACCTGATACTTGTTATTCGGGAGAGGCTGTGCCTCCAGTTTATTAAGGTTGCGGAGCATATTCGGAATGGATAGGAAATGATTGTAAAAGCTGAGCATCATGCGTTGATGTTTCTGTAATGCTGTCTCAATCGTATTCCAATCGTATAATGTGGTCTCCCAAGGATAATCGTCCGTATCGATGGCAAGGCGTGCTCCGAACTGCGGCCATGCTGCAGGGGCCGGACGTGCGGGCGACGCGGATTCCGTGTAACCTTCCCTGTAGAGCCGATACCCGTCAATTTCTTCAAAGGCCTGCAGGCGATCCGCCGCTTCATCATCGACGGGAAAACTCCGCATTTCTTCATCGCAATTGGCCTTGTGGGACAGGATGTACTGATGGGAGCTTTCATAATAGTGAACGGCCATATCAAGATCAGGGGTGCCCGTAACATATCCTTTTTCATAAGCGTAGCCGAGGGCGACACGCGTCAAGGCGCGGGTAATGTCGTAAAAGAGAACGCGATCCTCTTTTTCAAGGGCGCGGGTTTCCTCCTCCAAGACGCGCAGCAATGACTGGACGGCGAATCGGGTATTTTGCGAAACGCCCAATCCATGCAGCCGTATATAGGTTATGTAGGGCAGGGCGAAGACGAACCGTTCCTTCGTGGCCGCCGTATGGGTTAAATCCGCAATGAGCCCCCAGTCCAACGGCAGATGTCCTATGTGAAAGATATATCCGAAGGCCGCCTGCAGCGCCGCATAGCCGGCATCGTTGAAGTTTTTGGCGGCCGCCTTTCGATAGAGGCCGATGGCTTTAATCGGGTCGTAGGGAATCGTGGCTCGGAGATCTTTCGCATCGTAGAAATGGTAATAATAGTCCGCCAATTCGGCGATGCACTCCGGTTGTCCCAAGGCGGCACCCTTCGTAAACCATGTGAAAGCATCTTCGTAGCGGCCGTTTTCGTGACAGTCGAGACCCGTATAGAGCATCATTGTCGGGTTTCCCAGCTCCGAAGCGGTTCGCGCAACACGCCGTGCATTGTCATGGTCACCTTCGTCGATGTAAATATTCCTTAGATTGCCCTGAAACATGGCCAGTTTATTATCTAAGGCCTTGTTGAACCAGAACTTCGCCGCATTCAGGGCTTTTGCATGTAATGCTTTGTCCGTCATGATTCCTTGCAGCGCCGCGATACCGTCCTGAATATTGCGACTCTGAAAGACCCGCTGTAATCGATTAGACCACTTTGAATCTGTGGGCTCCAGTAATGTTCTGGCCGCATCGATACGCCTGTCATCGCGCCAGAAAAATACGTTGCCTATGACGTACTGGCAGTACGCATCGCCTTGCTGGGCGTACTCGTATACGATGTTGAAAGCATCATCAAAAGACAGCTCCATATCCTTTTTTACCGTAGGCGTGATAGAGCCGGCAATGCGCAATGTCTGTAGGGTACCGATAGGACTATGTCGGCGAATGCTGTCATGAAGGCATTGGTATGTACGCATATTGTCCTCGGGAAATCCGGATTCCTCCCATGTAAAGTGAGGACCTGCATAGACTCTGGCCAGTAACGCATAAGCATCACCGAGTTCGCGCGTCTCCGGATTTTTCAGTATGGTATATAATTCCTGATCGGTTAACTCGGTTGACTCCGCAGGTGTCGGCCCGTCACTTCGTAAACTGTGATGCGTTGTATAACTGTCTGTATTTTGATTATTTACAATTAACTCCAACCGGCGCAACCCCTCTTGAGCGGCCTTTTGATCGTAAGACGTAAAAATCATGTGGAAGACCTCTTGCAGGCGGTCTGTGAAATATTGCCCCATAAGGACTCCTTTCGTTTTTATCATTTCATATTTATTATATACCGTCATAGAAAAACGTAGAAGTAGAAGAAACCAACCTGTTCAAAAAGCCTCCGAGGCCAACGCTACGCCGCCAAGTCGTTTTTTGAACAGGTTGGTTCCTCTCTCTTGGTACGCAATCTGACGGTATATAATAAATAATTTATCTAAAAATCGGTGCCATGCCCGACCGTCGGGGAGAAACGCCAAGTCGTTTTTAGAGAGAACCCCATCACTGCAAACTACGGTTGGAGTTGCAGTAAATAATAAATATAAAATTTCTAAAGACCGTCGGGAGAAGCGTATTAGCGATACAAACAAAATAAACCTTTAGCGGTGGCCGTAGGTAGATAGAAAAATAAAGACACCTTTTGAAAAATGACTTGGCATACCGTTTTTCCTCCTATACAAAACAATAACCCTATTTGCTGTAGTTTGTAAAAAAAATAAATCCTCGAGGAAAACGACTTGGCGGCTCCTAAAAACGCGTTAGCGATACAAACAAAATAAACCTTTAGCGGTGGTCATAGGTAGATAGAAAAAATAAAGACACCTCTTGAAAAATGACTTGGCGCCGAAGGGGTGGCCTCGGAGGCTTTTCAAGAGGTGTCTTTATTGATAGCGTACTAAGCGCACGTTAAAGGGTTATTTTTTTGTATAATCTCCGAACCATTTGTCGTAGATTTTTTGGTATGTGCCGTCTTCTTTAAGTTCTTTGAGGGCTTTGTTAACAGCTTGCTGCAGTTCGGTGTTGCCTTTTTTCACGCCCAGTACGATGCCCGGGGATTGTGTAGGTTGACCTACGAGTTTAAGGTCTTTGTCGGCGCCTTGTTTCAGGTAGTACATGGCAACCGCGTTGTCGATGATAGCGCCGTCAATGGTGCCGGCTTTTAATTCCATGAAGATATTCGCATTGGAATCGATTTCTTTTACCGTCGTTCCCGGAATTTTATGTGCCATTTCTACAGGAATGGTACCGATCTGAACACCTACGGTTTTATTCGCCAATTCATCCATGTTGTGAATTGTGTCGTTGTCTTTGCGTACGACCGTGATAAAGCCGCCCTGATCAAAGTAAACATCGGAGAATTCCAATGCTTTTTCGCGTTCAGGAGTAGCGTTGATACCTGCCGCAATCATGTCGATATCGCCGGATTGAACAGCCGGAATCAAAGCGTCGAAGCCCATGGACTTGAATTCCATTTTCATGCCCAGTTTTTTAGCGATTGCTTCGGATAGGTCAACGTCAAAGCCCACATATTTATCGCCTTCCGTAAATTCAAACGGCGGGAACGTTGTTTCGGAACCTACACGTAACACACCTTCCTGTTGGGTCATTTTACCTTTTTCGTTGCCGCAACCGGCCAGAATTCCCATTGCCGCTACAGCTACGAGGGCGAGGGCAGTCAATTTTTTGAACTTGAACATAATATCCTCCTAAACCATGTCATAAACGTCGGTTTTTACAAATCTGATTATATTGTACGGAATTTTGTAACAATAGGCAATAACATTGTATAATTAAAGGTATTAAATCACGATTTTTCAGGAGGTTCATATGTCCCGTATCGATACGTTCCGTTCCGCTTGTGAAAGCTTTGCGCAGGATGCTTTCACGATCAACTATACATTGGCGAAGAATCCGGAGATTTCCGGCCGCGAGTTTGAGTCCGTTAAAACCATTGGCGCTGCTCTGGAGAAACACGGTATTCCTGTTACCTATGAATTCTGTAATTTACCGACCGCGTTTAAGGCGTCCGCTGTGAAAGTGGAGAACCCTCAGGGACGTCTGGCGATTCTCTGTGAATATGATGCGCTGCCCGAGGTGGGTCATGCGTGCGGCCATTGCGCCAGCGGGTCCATGAGCATATTGGCGGCGCTAGCGTTACATAAAATGCACGAGGACGGCGCGGCTTTCACCATGGATATCGATATTATCGGGACCCCTGACGAGGAGGCGAAGGGGTGCAAGGTCGATATGTGCAATGCTGGCGTGTTCAAGGAATATGATTTGGCGATTATGGTGCATCTTGATGGAATGGAAACGCGGCCGAACTCGCAGTTTCTCGCCCTTGACTGTTTCCGTGCTCAGTTCCACGGTAAGCCGGCTCATGCGGCAGAGGAGCCTTGGAACGGCGTTAATGCGGTGAACGGTGTGCAGCTGGCGATTCATGCGATGGATATGCTGCGTCAACAGGTGCGGCCGGAAACGCGTATCGGTACATGGATTATTTCCGGCGGTACCGCATCTAACGTGATTCCTCCGTTCGGTGAGCTGGAGGTAACGGTACGTCATACGGAGCGGGATTACCTGAACGGCGTATCCCGGCAGATTCAACAGATCTTTGAAGGGGCGGCGCTCTGTACGGGAACGACCGTGGATTATGCATTTTACGGCAATTCCTATGACAGCATGAATCAGAATGCGCGGGGTACGCATCTCATCGAAGAGGTGATGGAGGAGCTCGGCATTGATTTCAAGCCGGGACCGGCCGATATCGGGGGCAGTTCGGATATCGGTAATGTGAGCTTTCAATGTGCGGCCTTTCATCCTAAACTTCGCCTGGCCGGTGAGGAGAAGGTGTGCCACTCGAAAGAATTTGCAGCGGCCATGCTGGATTCGACCATTGAAAAAACAATCCTCGATGGCGCTGGCATTATCGGTGGAACATTGCTGCATATGATGGATGATCCGCAGATACTGGCGGATATTGTAGCGGAGTTTAGGGAGGTCATATGATTCACTCAAACAATTTAACGGTTCAAAACTATATTGGCCTCACCGGTGACAAGCCGATCCGATTCATCGTTTCCGATGTGGACGGTACCTTGGTCAATGATGCGAAGGCGATTGCCCCGGAGGTGGTGGACGCTGTTCGTGCCGCCCGTGAAAGCGGTATTCGTGTTGCCATCGCCAGCGGCCGCGCGTGGAATGAAATGCATAATGTTATCGACGCATTGCCCTGCCTGCGGTACTTTATGTGTACCAACGGGGCGTACGTCATTGATAAGGATGAAAATAAAAATTTGTTTCATATCGCCTTCGATAAAGAGCAGACGCTATATTTGTTGCGCAAACTCCTTGCGTACGGCGTGTACGTGGAGGCTTATGTGAAGGACCAAATCTTCGGCATGTATCCTCCGTCGCGTTGTATCACGCCTGAACGGTTAACCTCGTGCATTTGTGATCGTGGTGATGAATCGGCTGACACAGTATCCGGCACATCGATAGACGAGAATCAATCCATATCCGTCGGAGATAATTGCAATCCGGTGAATGGAGGATTGTCGGAATGCGAAACGGAGCAGTCCACGTTCTTTTTCCGACCGAATATCCGGCCTTTTATTCTGGCGACGCGCACCATGGTCTGTGATTTACCGGTCCATATGGAATCCCTTGATGAAGGCCCTGAGAAAATACAGATTTTTTATGGCGATGAACCGATGCGTCAGCGCATTTTACAGGACCTGCGTGACGACTATCAGGGATTGGCTCATGACGGAGCGGGGCGGGAGCGCTTTTACGATGTGCTGTTATCCAGTGAGGGAAATTTAGAATTCGTGTTGCCTCATACGACAAAAGGTACGGCTGTGGAGGCGTTGACAAAGCACTGGAACTTCAGCCCTGACGAAGTGATGACAATCGGCGACAGCGAAAATGATCTGTCCATGTTGCGCTTTGCCGGTGCCGGTGTGGCCATGGGCAATGCAAATGCTAATATAAAAGAAGCGGCCCGCTATGAAACGACGGATAATAACCATCATGGAGTGGAAAGAGCCATCTATTCAGCGATTGCATATAATGAGGCACTTCATAAAACGCGATGAAATGTGATGATTCGCAATCGTCACGGATAAATTGATTTCCACTAAATAATTGGTGTCTGCTCATCGGAATTAATTGTTTTGAGTAAGCGTTATAGGAACGGAAGGTAGAAGTTGACTGAAAGGAGGCAGCGCATGGAAGAAATAAAATTCCATATTGATGATACCTGTGTCAAATGTGGCGCCTGTGCTGTAGACTGCCCCGTTCAGTGCATAACGGAAGGTGCTGTTAAGTTTATCATTGGCAAGGGTTGTATCTCCTGCGGGGACTGTTATTCCATCTGTCCCGTAGGGGCCGTTAAAATGGTAAAACATAATAATGATAAGAAAAAAGACAGTGAAAATTAGATGCTGACTATTAGATGTTAGAGCTTATATATTAGTAATTAGAAGTAAAAATTAATTGTTACACTACATAAACGTATTAAGACAAATCTGAATGTTTAAAAGCTTTGTGAAACTTTTATTCGGAATATATAGAGGCGTATAAGTTCCTATGCTATAATGAAATATAAACGTAAAACGTTTCAAATGAGGTGATAATAATGGAATATGCAACCCTCAATACCGGTGCTCGGATGCCAATGTTGGGATTTGGCGTTTTTCAAGTTACTGATTTAATGCAATGTAAACAGATTGTACTTGATGCAATTGATGTAGGCTATCGTTTGTTTGATACAGCAGCTGTATATGGAAACGAAGCGGCCGTAGGTGAAGCTATTGCGGAAGCAATTGCTATGGGCAAAGTAAAACGTGAAGATTTATTTATCACATCCAAGTTGTGGGTGCAAGATATGAATGCCTATGATGTGGATGAGGGGATTGATCAATCGCTAAGGAATTTAGGGATCGAGTATATTGATTTATATTTATTGCATCAAGCCATGGGAGACTATTTTAGTGCTTGGCGTGGATTAGAACAAGCTTATCGTGATGGTCGCTTAATGAATATTGGTGTAAGTAATTTCTATCCTAATATTTTGACGAATTTTTGTGAAAGCGTAGATATAAAGCCAGCAGTAAACCAAATCGAGCTACATCCTTACTTTCAACAACCGGATGCGTTAGATACGATGAAGTATTATGATGTTGTGCCTGAGGCATGGGCACCATTAGGCGGCGGGCGATATAGTCCATTTGAGGAGAAACTCTTACAAGATATTGCAGAGACTCATGACAAAACGGTTGGGCAAGTGGTGTTACGGTGGAATATTCAACGTGGTGTTGTTGTCATACCTAAAACGACTCATAAAGAACGAATGATTGAAAATATAAATGTATGGGATTTTGAACTTTCACAAGATGAGATGGAATCTATTTCAACACTTGATTTGGGATATGGTGAATCTAGAACAAAACATTTTGATCCGGAATTTGTACGATCGGTATTAGGTGTAGAAATTCATGGCTAATTTTGGCAGATAACGTAAATAAAGTTAATTTGTAAATATATATGTGAAAGTATTGTAAAATACAACTTCTTGCTTAATGGAGGAATTATGGGAAACAGGGAATTTGTTATTGTTGTTGACTTCGGAGGTCAGTACAATCAGCTGATCGCTCGCCGCGTTCGTGAAAATCACGTATACTGCGAAGTATATCCATACAACAAAGCATTGGAAAAAATTAAGGAACTGAAACCGCAAGGGATTATCTTTACGGGCGGTCCTAACAGCGTGTACGAAGAAAATTCCCCGAAAATCGACAAGGAGATTTTTGAACTTGGTATTCCTGTCCTCGGCATGTGCTACGGTATGCAATTTATGGCGTATACATTGGGCGGCGAAGTTAAATCTGCGGAAAACCGCGAGTTCGGTAAAACTCCGACTAAGGTGGACACTACATCTCCATTGTTCAAAGGCTTGGAAGAAGACCAAGTTGTGTGGATGTCTCATGTTGACTATGTAGAAAAGGTTCCTGAAGGCTTTGAAATCGTAGCACATACTAAGGATTGCCCTGTTGCATCCATGCAAAATAAAGAACGTAAACTATATGCTATGCAATACCATGCAGAAGTGTTACACACTGAACATGGCAAAGAAATGCTTCACAACTTCTTGTACGAAGTGTGCGGCTTCACAGGCACATGGACAATGGCAAACTATGCAAAAACTGCTATTGAAGACATCCGCAACACTGTAGGCGATGGCAAAGTATTATTGGCATTGTCCGGTGGTGTAGATAGCTCCGTTGCAGCAGCTCTTATTTCTAAAGCTGTAGGTGACCAATTGACTTGTATCTTCGTTGACCACGGTTTAATGCGTAAAAACGAAGGCGACGAAGTAGAAGCAGCTTTCAAAGATTCCGGCATGCATTTCATTCGCGTCGATGCAGAAAAACGTTTCTTAGATAAATTGGCTGGTCTTGAAAATCCAGAAGCTAAGCGTAAAGCTATCGGCGAAGAATTCATCCGCGTATTTGAAGACGAAGGCCGCAAAATCGGTTCCGTTGACTTCTTAGCGCAAGGTACAATCTACCCTGACGTTATTGAGTCCGGTACTGGCGAAGCTGAAGTTATCAAATCTCACCACAACGTAGGTGGCTTGCCTGCAGTGGTAGACTTTAAAGGTCTTATCGAACCATTGCGTAATCTCTTCAAAGACGAAGTGCGTGAACTTGGTTCTGAATTAGGTTTGGCTGATTACCTCGTATGGCGCCAACCATTCCCAGGTCCTGGCCTTGCTATCCGTGTAATGGGCGAAATTACGAAAGATAAACTCGACATCTTGCGTGATGCGGACTACATCTTCCGTGACGAAATTGCAAAAGCTGGCCTTGATCGCAGTATCAACCAATACTTTGCAGTATTAACATCTACACGTACCGTAGGCGTTATGGGTGACTTCCGTACATACGATTACACATTAGCATTGCGCGGCGTAACAACAACAGACTTCATGACTGCTGACTGGGCGCGCATCCCTTACGACGTATTGGACACAATCTCCCGTCGTATCGTAAACGAAGTACAACACATCAACCGTATCGTGTACGATATTACATCTAAACCACCTGCTACGATTGAGTGGGAATAAAAAGAAATATTAATTTTAAATTCATTAACTAAACTTTTGAGTATTACTAACTTTAACTGAAAGGTAAAAGAATAGGGGTGAAAGGGAGAGTTTTGAATTTAAAGAGCGCATAAAAGCCTCCTATCATTTTGATGGGAGGCTTTTATTTATAGTGTAAAGGCGTATAGTACAAGTTAATTCTATAACTTTGAAGTAAGACAATTTAAACATTATAAGGGGATTTTTTAGTATTGATAAGGAGTGATTAAATGGCAAATTCTATTGAACGTGAAGGGGTGTATCATTGTGGGAAACTTGCTGCACATTATAAGTGGATGTTTAGAGAACAACCTATAGATGATGTAGGTATTGATGCTCATATGGAATTTACTGAAGTGAATGGTGAGGTGAGTCAGTTATTAGGGTTGCAAATAAAGTCGGGACAAAGTTGGTTTAAAGAGCGGAAAGGGGAGTATATAATATTTCGAGATATTAGTGAACGCCAATATAATTATTGGACTACTAATTCCCTTCCTTGCATCATAGTTTTATATAATCCTGATAATGATGAGTGTATTTGGGAAAAATTAACAGTTAAAACTATAGAAAAAACAAAAGGAGGTAAAGGAAAAGGTTTTTTCGTTAAAATTCCATTAAATCAATTGTTTTTGGATAAATTTTCACATCAAAGCCTATTGGCTTTTACAAAATTGCCAGAACATATTATGAATTATAATTTTTTACTATCTCAAAAGAGTTTTATGCAGATTATTCAAAGAGGTGGCATGATTAGACTTCACTCTGAAGAGTGGGTTAATAAATGTAGTGGAGCTGGCACCATAGAATTAATCATCAATGATAAGAACGGAGAAAGTAAGTACTTATATCCATATCGCTTTCCATATACGTCTTATACTGAAGTTTTTCCTAAATTATTTCCGTGGGCAGACTTCATTGCTGATCCAGATTTTTATCAAAGCGAGGATGAAAATTTATGGCTTGAAGAAAACTGCTATTATGATCGAGAGGAGAAACGGTGGATTGTTTGGGGGGATAGCTTTGAAAACTTTCGTAAAAAGCTAGATCCTATGCGTAGTATTAATCATTATAATGAAGTTGCAGAGTATATGTTAATTCTTAGTTTGAATGAATTAGGTAAATCTTTCTTGACAATAGATAATTATGTTACTCAAAGCCAAGTGTATGTATCAGCAAGACCTCAAAATAATACTTTATAAAAATTTCTTCAGTATCTTTTTATCGTGGTTGAACTATTTGTCAGGAAACTTTTATGGTAATAAATTGAGCGGTAGAGTTTCCTGGTTTGCAGATATTTTAGGTATTGTTATATCGATTAAATAAATTGAATACTAAAAAGTAGTATAAGTATATTGTTTAAATTATTTTGATGCATATTGTAATAGCTTTACACAGGGGAGGTGTTAATGTATGAAATTTGATTTACATATTCATTCTTATGCTAGTAAATATAAAGAAAGTAAGGGTATTGTTGATGAATCTACTGTTGACAATGTTGATGTTTTATTAGATAAATTACAAAAACATAATGTGGGGCTGTTTTCTATTACGGATCATAATAGATTCGATGCAGAGCTATATGAAAAATTAGATAGCATAATAAAGTCAAAGTCATATAGTAATGTGAGAGGACTAGTTGCTGGTGTTGAATTTGATGTTCAAATAGATAGTGATATGGGGAAGTGTCATATTATTACAATCTTTGATGCTAAAAACAATAGTGATAATTATAGAAAAATTGAAACATGTATTTGTAATGATTTATTACAAAGTAAGGAGGAATATTATACAAAAGAAAGATTTGAAACACTTCTAAGAACGATAGGCCTTGACGTAATATTAATAGCCTGTCAGAGAAATAGTTTAGATAGGCAAGGAGGGAAACACAACTCGTTGAGTGAATCTGCTAAGGAGCCAATAGACTTAATAAAAACAGGTTATATAAATGCTCTGGAATTTCAGCGCCCTAACGTGGAAGGTATTCTAAAAAACAATTTAAAAGATGTTCCAGCGAATATTGGATTGGTAATGGGTAGTGATTGCCATGAATGGGCCGCCTATCCAAACCATGACCATGGGAATAAAAATAAAAGTTTTACTCATTCACGAGCTAAAATATTACCAACATTTAAAGGACTCTTAATGGCAGTTACTTCTCCTGAAACTAGAATTAATCAACAAGAAAACAGCAACGTTAATTATATTGAAGCATTTAATATAGGGAAACAAGTGATTCCTTTAGTGAATGGTATAAATGTAATAATTGGAGAAAATGGATCGGGAAAATCTACTTTATTAAAGCTTTTAGCTGATAAGGCATCCTCTCCAGCATATATAAAAGCTTTGGTTAACGAGAATAAGTTATGTTGTAATCATAATGATTCATTTTGTAAGCTTTTTATTGGACAAGGGGAAATAATAAAAAAGTTTGATTCAAAGACCTTATTTACTAATGATAACTTTTATACTGTAAACCATTCGACATTTAGAGAAATATATGAATCTTATGCAAAGAATCTATTTACCTATATTAAAACTAATATAGAACGAAAGATAGAGATTGATAATTTAAAGCAAAAATCTCTTACATATAATGTATCAAATAATAATCCTACTTATTTTTTAGAGATTCATTGTGATGAGGATTTTGTAGATATAGAAAATATACATGAAAAGTATAAAAATGATGTATCTGATATAGTAGATAAACTTGAAACTTTATTGAACGATGTATATTTTGATAAATTTACAAATGAAATTAATAGGGCTTTAAGTTTATTGGTTCCAATCCGAGATGAGATTAAAAATAATTTTGATACAATTGAAGTCGAAAAGAATTTACGTAATATAATCTCATCTGAGATATCTGAATATAGTAGAAAAGTCGGTGAAGCTTCATCATCTCAAGATAGAGATTCAACTGCTTTTCGAAAGAAAAGAAATAAGTTTATAAAGAGTATTATTGATGCTGTATGTAAAAATATTAGAGAAAATATATTTCCTGAAAAGCCGAAAAAGTTAAAAGGAGATAGTAAAAAGCCTAGTTGTGGGTTTAACTTTAATTCTGAATCAAATTATCATGAAAAAGACGTACACGACGATTTTATGCGAGCTATGTTTAATCAAAGTTATTTAGATATAGAAAAACTAAAAAGTATTGAAGATTGGAATAGTTTGGTGGATGCAATTAGAGGATGTACTTCTTATGAAAAGATAGATGAAATCTACCGGGAAAATTTAAAGAAATTTCTTGATCAGATGTGTGAATGTAAAAATTATATAGTTGACATATCGAATGGTGAAGCGCAACTGGGTAGTACATTAGGAGAGCAGTCGCTAGCATATTTTAAATATATATCAGAATTTGAAACTAATAAAAGTATTTTTCTTATCGATCAACCAGAAGATCATATTTCAAATAATAATATTAGTAAGAAGCTTATAAAGTATTTCAACTCTATAAGGAATCAGAAACAAATAATTATTGTCACACATAATCCACTATTAGTTGTTAATTTAGATGTAGAACAAATAATTTTTGTAGAAAAAAATAATAATATGATAAAGATAAAAGCTGGATGTTTAGAGTTTGAGGATACTGAAGTTAATATGCTAAAGCTTGTTGCTGATAATATGGATGGTGGAAAACTGGCTATTGAAAAGAGGTTAAAGGTATATGGATAAAACAATTGAAGTTATAATGGAAGAAAATAAAGACATTACCTTACGTTGTAATAGTAAAGAGTCGATAATAATAAAATCTAATTTAAGAAAACTAGAAGCAGAAGATATTTTTAAACTTTTAGACTATTCAAAAGGAGATACATATACTATATCCAAAATAAATGAAAAGGAACATGATTCTCAGGTCATGGATTTTTTTTGTGAGTTATTAATAGAGATTACTACTAAATTGTCTAATAAATTAGATGAAGATCTTGATTCTACTGCAAATAAAACTGAGAATTTAGTTTTATAGAATATGTTGTTAGGTGCTCTTCTATTTTGGTATAAATATATTCTAGGAGATGTAAATGAGAAAAGGACCGGCAAGAGGTGCCTTGTTAGAAATAGTATTGGCAAAACTTATTGAGGTTAATGGTTATGAAATAATTAGAAATGAGGATGGTCGAGAGATTGAAAAGCGGAATAATAATTTAAATATAAAGGGTAGAGGTGGGTATCATCAGTTTGATACTTTAGGGCGGTTTAAAATTACGCCTCCATTTGTATATCCTTTTAGATTGTTTGTAGAGGCTAAGTTTTATGCAGAAAATCCTGTAGGTATTGATAAGGTTAGAATGGGTGTTGGAATTTTAGAAGATGTAAATACAAATTATTCAACGGTAGATTTAGATGATGATCAATTGTCTATAGAACGATATCATTATCATTATGCTATATTTTCTACTACCGGTTTCTCAGAACCTGCACAACGCTTTGCTTTAGCTCATAGGATCCATTTAGTAGATTTATCTGGTAAAGAATATTGCCTAATTAGAGCCTCAATTTACAACATTGTAGAATATTTTTCTGTTAATGGTATAGAGGATAAGGTACGAGAAGAATTTTTAGAGTTTAAAAAGTGGATAGATCAGGCTTTTGAGAATACACTCTTAAATGCTAATATTAATTTTAATAATGATATTAAACTTACTACTATGATAGAAACTTTATTTAAGCGTATTGAGAATAAAGTTATGTATTTAGCCACTATAAATAGCCCATTTATAGTTCCACTATTATCGAACGATTTATTTAATGAACTATTGAAAAGAAATCCTCATCAAACAGTTGGAATAAAGTGGCATGATGATGAACCTGATAAGTGGATTATTGTAACAGAAGCTACTCAATCTAATAATGACATTAGTATTAGTTTTACATTGTCTAATTTACTTAGAGATTATCTGTTATCATCTGATAATATAAATGATATTGCAAGAGATATTAAAGAGAAAAGAATAGGTACATTTGTTTTTCTTGCATATCTTGATAAGATAAATCCTACACTTTGTACATTAAAATTTAATTGGGATATGACTAGAAAGACAGTTTTAAAATAATATAATATAATCGGGTTAAAGAGTCCTTTTCTAATAATTATTATTGATATTGATATTGATATTGTTAATTGTGCTGATTATATATAGGAGAATATGAAAACAACTAAATCTTTTGGCAATCATCCCAAATATTCTCTCCATGATGCAAGGGTACAGAAAATAGAATACGTAGACGATAATTTGATCCTTACTTTTGAGTACATTTTCTCCCATGAGAACGGTGTTGAGCAAACTCATAAGGCTCAAGTTGTATTTGAGATGTGCGATATAGATTTTTTTGAAATTCTCGTGTTTAATATTACAATACTAGATACTTTCACAGGTAAAAGAATTGAGTTACCTCAGTATCAACAGGATTATAGTGAAAGTGAGTTTGAGGTCATTACGGAGACCTATAATTGGGGACACGCTGTATTCCAGGGTTGGTTATGGACCGAAGGGAATCCCGTACACTGTATAATGAACATATACTTTAAAGGTGATATGGTATATGTAGTTGAATGAGGCGCAGAATGAGTAATTTAGATTTTACTATTGGCTGCACAGTTACATTCTTCAGTAAGAAGAGAACGAGTCTACCGAATTTAAATTATGGAATGTACTGTCCTCATTTTGTTATAAAAGGTACTGAGGAATATCTTAGTATTAACTTTATTGATGGTGAAGATGTCATCTTTGATAAAGAAATAGGAGCTAATGCGCTGCCACTTTATGAAACTGTAGATTATTCTGCTTTACAAGCAGGTACTGAGTTCTTTATCATGGAAGGTGGCAATGTTGTTGGTGAAGGGATTGTAAAAGAAATCTTTCAGCATAAGCCACATGAGAAAAAATAATTGTAGGGTATTATATCCGTTGGAGGTTATATGATTCATATTATTGATGGCAAACCGTATTTAGATCAAGTAAAAGAGCTAATTCAAGAGTATACGCAGTGGCTTGGTCGCGATTTGTCCTTTCAGAATTTAGATAAGGAATTAGCAGATATAGCAGAGAAATATATGGCGCCAAATGGTGAATTATTGGTTGCAATTGATGATAATGATGTGGTGCTCGGCATGGTGGCGTATTATCAGCATAGTGATACCCGTTGTGAAATGAAACGCCTATATGTGCGTCCCGAGGGTCGTGGTCATGCTCTCGGTGATCGTCTGATTGAAAGCATTATGGACCATGCCAAGGCATCTGGATATAAAGAAATGGTGCTAGATACAATTGAACTATTGCAAGCAGCAATCCATCTGTACAAGAAGCATGGTTTTATTGAATGTGAGCCGTATTATCATAACCCTATGGATGATGTTATCTATATGAGCAAGGAACTTGTTTAATATTATGTGACTATATAGTTATGTAGTTAAATACTTATATAGTCATATAGTCATATAGTTTAGTTAACTGATGGATACCATCTCTTTGATAGCATATATCTCGAGATTTATAGGAGGAGCTTTTATGGCGATTACGTATACAGAAGAAAGAAATTTTACCTCTCAGCAAGTAGCAGAGTTATTTCTGTCTGTTCGTTGGGTAGTAGGTAAATATCCTGATCGATTACATAAGGCTCTTATGAATTCATCGCGCGTGATTTCTGCATGGGATGGCGATCGTTTAGTTGGTCTTATTCGTGTCATGGATGATAGCGAGTTAGTGTGCTTCATCAATTATGTACTGGTTCATCCTGATTATCATGGCCAAGGTATTGCAGGTCATTTGCTAGAAATGGTGAAAGAGGCTTACAAGTCTTACTTGTACATTAATGTTATGATTGGTGAAAGTAAGAATGCTTCATTTTATGAAAAGCATGGCTTTAAAATAAAAGATAATTCCTTGCCGATGCAATATCGTAATGTACCTAAATATACGAAAAGATGATTGGTCGGATAATCTGTATAGCAAATAACTGGTCAAATTGTTAATAAAAGGCTACACGTACATAGAGTTACTGATATGTACCCATTTTCCTGGACACATATTATTTACTAGCCTAAACACATGGATGCTTTCCTGTATTTTACAGGGGGCATCCATTTTGTTTTTGCTTGAATCCTTTTGTTATTGTAATAGTTAATGTATTCTTCTATCGCTGCTGCAAAAGCATTAAATGATGAATATTCCCTTTCAAAACCATAATATATTTCCGTTTTCAATCTACCAAAAAAGGTTTCCATCACAGAGTTATCATAACAATTTCTTTTTCGAGACATAGATTGAATAATACCATGTTCTTTGAGTGTTTTCCTAAAGTACTTATGTTGGTATTGCCAGCCTTGATCAGAGTGGAAGATTAATCCCGAAAGATTGGTAAACTTCTTAAAGACTTTATCTAACATACGAGAAACTTGCTCTAAGTTAGGTCTTAATGCTAAGTCATAAGCAACAATCTCATTCGTATTCATATCTAAAATAGGTGACAAATAACATTTTCCCCAAGAGAAGTTAAATTGAGATACATCAGTAGTCCACTTTTGTAATGGTGCGGTTGTACTAAAATCTCTATTAATAATATTTTCTGCCACTTTACCTACTTGTCCCTTATAAGAGTGATACTTCTTCTTTGGCCGTTTTCCAGCAAGTCCCATGATATGCATAAGTCTTTGTACTCGTTTATGATTGACTATAAAACCTCGGTTAAGAAGCTCTTGGTATACACGGCGTACACCATACCGGCCTTTATGTTCTGTAAAAATCTTTTGAATTTCGTTTTTTACTTGTGTATTTCTTCTATCTACAAGATCTACTTTAGAGAGTTCAAAATAATAGGTAGATTTGGACATTGGCATAGCTTTCAGAAGATACTTTAGTTGATAGCCTTGTTGGCGGAGCGTTTTGATAATCGCTGCTTTTTCGCCTTGAGTCGCGCAGCCTCTTTTTCTTCTCTCAAGGCAATCTCTTTTTTTATGACTTCATTTTCAGCTTTAATGTAAGCATTTTCAGCTCGTAAGCGAATTAGCTCCTCATATTCACTCTCTTTGAGTTTTCGAGGTAAGATGGTCTTAGTTGCTTTCATTTTGGAATCCTTTGATGGTCGCCCTTTAGGTTTATTAATAAGACCATTGTATCCCAAAGTTTTGTATTTATGAACCCATTGATACAGTTGGCCAGTGTTAATTTCAGCCATAACAGATACAGAACGTATAGATTTACCAGATAATACTTGGCATACTAACTCATATTTGTTCTCTGGAGACCAACGCTTATTATCTGTACGATGCTCATTAATTTCTGGTCCGTTAAACTTTTCTTGTTTAGCCCATTTCCTTATTTGCTCATGAAAAGTATGAGTCAATACTCCGATTGGTGTCTCCGGCCATTTACCTTGGTAAAACAATTCAATTGCTTTTCTTTTAAATTCATAACTATATCTCATGAAAATACCCCCTTTACTAGTTGTCCAGTAAAGGGGGTACATATCATACGTGTAGCCTTTGTTATGTAAACGATATATACTAAAACCGATATGTAGATACGATGGAGAAGGATATGGATATATTAATACGAAAAGCGACAACCGCAGATTTAGATTTAGTGACACATATAGAAGCAACTTGTTTCCCTCCTGCAGAGGCGGCGCCTCGTGAGGCTTTTAAGGAACGATTAGACCGTTATGCAGGTCAGTTTTTAATTGCCTTTGATGGAGCTACGCCGATTGGTTTTATCGATGGTTTTGTAACGGATGATGAAGTCTTGACGGATGAGATGTTCGCCGATGCTTTCTTACATAATCCCAATGGCGCATGGCAAATGATTTTTGGTCTAAATACGATGCCTGAATACCGCAATCGCGGTGTAGGTGGTAAGTTAATTGGGGCGTTTATCGACCTTGCGAGAGAGGAAAACCGAAAGGGTATCATTTTAACCTGTAAGGAAGAAAAGCTGCCTTATTATGCCAAGTTTGGTTTTGTAAATGAAGGAGAATCAGAGTCTGATCATGGCGGTGCTAAATGGTATCAAATGCGGATTGTATTTTAGATTAAAAGAAGCTGAAATCTTTGCAGAGCAGCATTGATTTCAGCTTCTTTTTGTTGGGAAAAGTATTGGTATTGTATTTAAATAATCTCTTTAACTTGTGCTATACCCTTATCAGTAAGCACGTAGTGTCCATTTGTCACATATAATAGACCTTGTTTCTTTAGCTGTGAAGCAGCTTGATGAGTATAATCAGGCCTCCAGTTCAAATGTTCATGAATGGTACCGATGCCGTTTTCAACGTGCGCGATAGGTGTATTCATATGTGTGTAAATATGGCACAGCATCATCGTTTCCCGATAATGGCGACGCAGATGGCGCTGCCGGAGGTATGTGGCGATATAACCGGTCTTCGGTGTAGCGATGACGGCGATAACTAGGCCTATACCGATGGTGGTGGCGATGGAACCCGCAATGGACACATCCATGGTGAAAGCAACCTCCGTGCCGATAACGGCATATACAATACCGATGACGATGCTGCTGATGAGCATGGCTTTCACGGAGTTGGTCCATAAATAAGCGATGACTGCAGGCCCGATCATGAGCCCGATGACAAGGATGGCGCCGACCGCCTGAAAGGAGGCAACTACGGTGAGGGAGACCATGGTCATCAATACATAGTGGATGAGAATCGGCGTGAAGCCGAACAGTCCCGCCAGCAGCGGATCAAAGGTGGACAGTTTCAGTTCCTTGTAGAACAGAATGACCAATAGCAGGTTGACGGCGGCCACCGTGAGTGAAATCCACAGCGATACGGGGCCTAAATCGGTGCCGTTCACAATGAATCTGTCGAACGGCGCAAAGGCGATTTCCCCGAGTAATGCCGTATCCACGTCAAGATGGGCATTTCCGCTATAGAGGCTCACCAAAATGATGGCGACTGAAAAGAGCAGGGGAAAGATGATGCCGATAGACGCATCTTCGTTGACGAGATGTGTATTGTGAATCATCTCTATGAGCCATACCGTTCCGACGCCGACGAGCGTAGCCCCGACGAGCAGGAATGGCGAATTCAAGTCTTCCGTCACGAAGAAGGCAAGCACGATGCCTAAAAATACGGTGTGCGTAATGGCGTCGGCCATCATAGACATGCGGCGCAGTACCAGAAAGACACCGGGCACGGCGCAGGCGATGGAGACCGCCATAGCGATGAGCAATATTTCAGTGTGAGCTGTCATAGGGTACCTCCTATATTGCCGCTTTCAGAGGTTGGTGTGACCGGATCCGACGGCATCGTTTTTTCGGTGGAAGGGCCCGACATGGATTTTAATGCGTATTTCGTCTGACGAACGCGGCGCAGCTGCCATAGGAGGCTTCTGTTCGGTGCGAACAGCAGGCTGAGTAATACCAAAATCGACAGAATGACGATAATCGCCGGCCCTGTAGGCAATTTGGAAACAGCGGTGCTCCACAATGTGCCGCCGATGGCGGAGATCATTCCGAACATGCCGGCCAATATACACATGGTGCCCAGTTTATCTGTCCATTGCCGGGCACCCACGGCGGGTGCGATGAGGAGTGAGCTGATCAAAATGGCGCCCACCGATTGAATCCCGATGATGATGGTCATAATGAGCAGCGCCCGATATAAAATGAGCGTAAACGTCACAGGAATCTGTAACGTCCTGGCGTATTCCGGATCAAAGGAAATGAGTTTCAGTTCCTTCCGGAACAGAGCGGTCAGGATCATGATGATAATCGCCGCGACGGACGTAATATATACATCGCGCGCCAATATGGTGGCCGCCTGTCCGAATATGAATTTTGAAAGCCCCGTCTGCCCGGCTTTGTTGAGGCTCTGAATATAGGTGAGCAGCACCATGCCGAAGCCGAAGAAGGCGGAGAGAATGGTGGCTAACGCTCCGTCGAATTTAATCTTGCTGTTTTCCACGGTAATCGTGACGAGCCATGCGGCGGCAATCGAGGAAAGGGCGGCACCCGCGATGAGCACCTCTATATTCTTGATGCCGGTCAGCAAAAAGGCGAGCACTACGCCCGGTAATGCCGCATGGGATAAGCCGTCTCCGATGAGGCTTTCCTTGCGAAGTACCGCAAAGGTGCCTGCGATGCCGCTGGCAAGACCCAATAGAGCGGTGCCGAGCAATACCATCTGCGTCGTATAGGAATGGAGTATCGTCATAGAATCCCTCCTGTACCATAGGTACGCTCGATCGCTTTCTGAGTGAATGTGTCCAATACAGGACCGTAAGCGACGGTTTGTTTATTAACCAGTGTGACCCAATCAAAGTATTGGGGTACCGTATTAAGGTCGTGGTGGACGACGATAACTGTTTTTCCGCGATCTTTCATCTCCTGTAATAATGTGATGATGGCACGTTCCGTCGTCTTGTCTACGCCCTTGAACGGCTCGTCCATGAGATAAATATCGGCCTCCTGAACGAGGGCGCGCGCCAGAAAGACACGCTGCTGTTGACCGCCGGAGAGCTGACGGATCTGTCTGTCCACATAATCGGTCATGCCCATTTTATCGATCATGGCCAGAGCTAACTCCTTGTCCTTTTTGGTAGGGCGTTTGAACCAGCCCAGATGTCCGTAACGGCCCATGAGGACCACATCTGACACGGTGGTGGGAAAATCCCAGTCAACGCTGCCGCTTTGCGGTACATAAGCGATCTTTTTGTAATCATTTTTGTTGATTGCCAGGTGATGGTCGATGTAAAATTTGACGCTGCCCGAGATGACTGTCAGCAGACCCAGCATGGCCTTTAATAATGTGGACTTACCGGCTCCGTTGGGACCGACGATAGCTGCCAGTGAACCGATAGGGACCTTCATATCCACGTCCCATAACACGGGTTTTGTCGTGTAGGCGACGGTCATATCTTCAACTTCTACGGCGCATTCCATACATGCCTCCTTGTTATATAAATTTGTTGTATCGACTTCGTGCTCTATTTTAGCAGGTCTTAATATACATATCTGCAGCACCGACTTCGTTCTCTAATTAACAGGTTTTGAATTAACATTTTTATTTAAGTGCCTTCGCAATGGTATCGATGTTGGCTTTTACCATGCCGATATATGTGCCACCTTCAGTTCCTTCGGAGCCGAGTGAATCGGAATACAGTTCGCCGCCGATGGATACGTCCCAGCCTTTAGCCTTGCAGGCTTCCTGAACGGCCTCAATCGTTTTATGCGGTACCGATGACTCCACGAAGATGGCTTTGATTTTGTGATCCACGATGAATTGGACGAGCTCGTTCATATCCTGCGTGCCGGCTTCCGTAGCGGTGCTTACGCCCTGTAAACCTTTGACTTCAAATCCGTAGGCCCGTGCAAAGTATTGGAATGCATCGTGCGCCGTTACGAGAACGCGGGACTCTTTAGGAATGGATTCGGCCTGTGTTTTAATGTAGGCATCCGCTTCATCTAATTTGGTGAGGTAGGATTCATAACGTTTCTGAAAGTTTTCCTTATGTGCAGGATCGGCTTTGGACAAACCTTCATAGACCGCTTTTGCGGCCAATTTCCAGTTGGCTACGTCAAACCAGATGTGCGGATCCTTTGCGGATACGCCGTCTTCTTCGAAATCGAGCAGTGTGGACGGATCGATAGCGTCGGATACGCGAATGGTCGCTTTGTTCTGTTTTGCCAAATTGTCAAAGATGGAGCCCATTTTTCCTTCCAGGTGAACACCGTTGTATACGACAATATCCGCTTTTGACATGGCCGTCACATCACCTGCGCTGGCCTGATAGAGATGGGGGTCGACGCCGGGGCCCATGAGACCTTGGACTGAAACATCATCGCCGCCGATTTCTTTCACCAGGTCCGTCAACATCGTCGTAGTTGCCACGACCTGAAGTTTCTTTTGCCCGTCCCGGGCGGAGTCCTTTCCGCAACCGGTCAGAGCCAGCATCATGACGGTTAACGATAGAGCGATTAATACAAGTCGATTGAATTTCATAATAAACCTCCCGTATAAAAAATACAGAAAAATAGCCGCTACCAACGTAGCGGCTGGGGCAGAACTGTCGTACTTCTGCCGAGGTCATGAATTCTTTAGTGTATGAATGATTGCAGCTGGTCCGGCCCGATGAGGGCTACGATACCGAGTATCATCATGACCTTCATTTGAATACGCTTTCTACGTTTCATGAAGAACCTCCTTGTTTATTTTTTATGTTACACATCGACATGATGTGTGATGGCCGATCGATTACTTTAATTAGACTATATCATAAATGAGATTAAATCTCAATAAGAAAAATGATTAATTTCTTCATTTCTTCATATTAATTTAGTATGATAATATCCATAGATTAAGAGAACCAAGGAGGACTTATATCATGAATAGAATTATTCGCTATACCGCTGCGGCTGTACTTGCGGCATCATTCGGGATGTTTGGAAATTATACGGCAAACGCGGCGGGTTTTATTTCACCCCCTAAAGAGGTTACCATCGTGAAACCTGAAATGCCTGAGATCCCTCAGACAGCTAAGGTGGCACCGAATATGAGGGTTCGATTTTTGATTGATAAACAGGGCGCTGTGAAGAAAGTGTTCGTGGAACAGTCTTCCGGATATGCACCGGTCGATGAGGCTGTAAAAGATGCCATTATGAAATGGAAATTCACACCTGCCATCGGCAACGATAAGAAACCGCATGAATCTATTATTGGTATGACGATTACATTACCTAAGAAGGTTGTAGGTCAATCTGCTAAATAAGGAGAATGATGATGAACAAAGTGTTGCGTTGTATAACATTAAGTGCATTGGTCGCTGCCGGCTCCGTGACGGCGGCCCTGGCTGCGCCGTATGAACCGCCTGTAGCTGTGTCTACACCGGCTGTTGATTCGGCGGTTTTGGATGCTTATTCCGGCGACATACATGGCATTGATGTACAATTTACCATTAAGGAAAACGGAGCGGTAGACGACGTAAAATTACTTACATCCAGCGGGGATGCCGCGGTAGATGCGTCTATTGTGGACGCTGTATCATCTTGGCGATTTAAGCCCGCTTCCGATTCCGATGGAAAGCCGGTAGAATCTTTTAAAACAGAATTTATTGATTTTAAAAAATAAGATACGGTTTTAAGACACCTTCACATAGTTGTGAGGGTGTCTTTTTATTTGTGTAACTGTTCCTATCAGTTCTTAGTGTATCGGGCGACAGGATAAAACGTGTAGTATATGTATAAAAACTTTCACAAATTATAAAATTGTGCCTGTGGATACTGAAAATCACTTTCAAAATGATATAATAAAAACATAGTCATAAACGAGTGAGCTCCTGGAGGTATAAATTATGAATTCCTTAAAACAAGAACTGGATATTAATAATGAGCGGTATAGAATTATCGTGTCCGTAAAAGAGGATTATTTGGACGGTAAATTGTCACTGGAGGACGGGAATCGTATTCTGAAAGAAAAATTAGGTACTTGTACGCCTGATGAGTTTGCTTACGCGGAGCAGAGTTTAAAGGGCGTGTATAAGGATGGGGAAATTCTCGACAAGATGGATGATCTGCTGAATCTGTTTGATGGCGTACTGGTGCGCGCTGAGAATGAATATCCTGAAAATCATCCGCTGTGGGTGTATTTGGAGGAGATCAACGCCGTTGAAAAGGTGGCTGTCGAGGCCGATGAATTGTTGAAGCAGGATAAATTTATCAAGAATCCGTGGCTCGGTGTTTTTGATTTTCTTGCTCAATGGCGGACTCACTTATCCAGAAAGCAGAATCAGCTGTATCCGATGCTGGAGGATCATGGCTTTGACCGACCTACGCGCATCATGTGGACATTTGACGATGCGGTGCGTGATGCCATTTCCGCATCCTATGCATTGCTTCGTGAAGATAAATATGATGAGTTCCTGGCATCTGTACCGGAGACATTGGCTAAGTTACGCGATTTGAATTCCAAAGAGCTGGAAGTATTGTTGCCTACATCTTTCAAATTGCTGAGCGATGAAGAGTTCGTGCGCATGAGCAAGAATGACCATGAAATCGGGTACGCTATCATTAAGACTCCGGGACTTTATGTGGTGCCGGGCATCAACGATTCCGCTGCGCAACCGAATCAAAGCGGTTCTGCTCGGTGCGGCGCCGTATCTAATGAATTCCTGAATGATTTGGCAGGGCTATTGTCTAAATATGTAGGTCCTGTAGACGGTGCACCGGTCGGTAAGGATGCCGTTCTCGATGTTGCTACAGGAAAGTTGACCCTGGATCAGATCAATTTAATCTTTCGCCACTTGCCTGTAGATTTATCCTATGTGGACGAAAATGAACTCGTTAAATTCTACAGTGATACGGCGCATCGGATTTTCCCTCGCAGTGCCAATGTTATCGGACGCGAAGTGAAGAATTGTCATCCTGCGAAATCTGTACATATCGTGGAGGAAATCGTTGAAAAGTTCCGTTCCGGCGAACAAAGTCAGGCTGAGTTCTGGATCAATAAACCGGGTTTGTTTATCTATGTTATTTATACCGCTGTGCGTGATGAAAAGGGCAAGTTCCGCGGTGTTTTGGAAATGATGCAGGACTGCACGCATATTCGCGAACTGGAAGGTTCCCGCACATTGTTGACATGGGATAAGTCCGATTACGTAGGTGACGGCGGCTCGGAAAAATCCTTGGCGTTAAAAGCGGCGGAATCGGTGGCAGAAGAACCGTTGGCAGTCGATGCGGGCGGATACGTTCACATCGATGAGAAAACGACATTGTCCAAGCTGATCAAACATTCTCCGGATGTGGTGGATTATTTGGTTTCCTTGAATCCTAAATTTGAAAAATTGAAAACCCCTATGGTGAAAGTCATGGCGAAGGTGGCGACGGTTAAAATGATTGCGGAACGTGGAGATTTTGATGTGAACGACCTGATTGCCAAACTAAATGCATTCATCAATAATAATAGTTGACCTTTCGTATTTCCTATATTGTATATGTATAGGAGGTACCGTGCTATTGGGAGCGTATGGTATATCCTGGTTACAGCCGCATGTTGGTGTAAGTACTGGCATGCGGCTTTTGCCGGTTTAATTATGTTGCACTAATTAATAGTAAATACACAATATTAAGGGCGCGCCGGTTGTTTTATGTATACAAACTTGATAGAAAAGGGTAAAATAAGTATTAATGAGAGTATTGGCTATTTTCATACTTTCACAGATGAAATCATGTATATATTAAAAGGTGAGGATTTAGATATTATGTCGACGAGACGCGTTTGGAAACAAAGTGAAATCAAAACAAACCCATTATTTTCGAAGTTACGCAGTACGATTGAAACCGCATTTTATGGAAATAATGTAGAACCGGTTACCTCTGTGGCACAAGCGTATCAGCTGGCTTCTGAAGAACCGGGTGTCATCGTCCTCGATATGCCTGTACATAAACCCCTGGAGCAGGGCTTACCGGCCGATGCGAAGGTGCTTGTTACGAATGACGGCAAGACGACGGGGCGTTACGCAAAGGCTCGTCGTATTATCGGTGATGAAGGTATTGATGAAATCGAACTTGCCAATATTGCGCGTGACGCCGTGTATGACAGTCGCGGTAAGGAATGGATTGCTGCACAGGTTATCGTCGGCCTCGATAAGAAATTTACCGCCCGTGCTCACTTGATGATTCCGAAAGATCATGCATCCATTTTATATTCCTGGGTGATGAACTTTAAATTTTTTGATGCTGCTGTAAAAGAATTCTATAATGAAAGCGAAGATATTCCCGAAGGAGATATCTATATTTACTCCGACCCTGATTATGTGGTTCCCGGTCATCCGGGCGGACTTGCGATTTTTGATCCTGCTCATAACTGCGCGATGATTCTCGGCATGCGTTATTTCGGGGAACATAAAAAAGGCACCCTTACATTGGCGTGGTCTTTGGCGAATCGCTTCGGCTATGTCGCCTGTCATGGAGGTATGAAGCGCTATAACCTGGACGGCGGCAAGACGTATACCATCGGTGTGTTCGGTCTGTCCGGTTCCGGTAAATCCACGTTGACTCATGAAAAACACAATGGTCGTTACGATATTTCCATTTTGCATGACGATGCGTATATCATCAATACGAAGGATTTGAGTTCGATTGCGATGGAGCCTACGTATTTCGATAAAATGCAGGATTATCCTGTAGAACATCCGGCGAATGAATTCCTGTTGACCTTGCAGAATGTAGGGGTGACGATGGATGAAGAGGGCCGCAAGGTCGTATTGGCTGAGGATGTGCGCAATAACAACGGTCGTGCCATTAAATCTCAATTCTGGACGGACAATCGCGTAAATTATGTAGGTGAACCTGTCAATGCCATCGTATGGCTCATGAAGGATAAAACATTGCCGCCGATTCTTAAGATATCCGACCCTGTGTTGGCGTCCACCATGGGGGCGACGTTGGCGACGCGTCGTTCTACGGCTGAAAAACTCGACGCGCACGTGGATCCGGACGCACTCGTTATTGAACCGTATGCAAATCCGTTCCGTACCTATCCATTGGTTCGTGATTATGAAAGCTACAAAAAACTCTTTAAAGAGTGCGGTGTGGACTGCTTTATCATGAACACGGGATTCTTCCTGGAAAAGAAAATTCCTAAGGAAGTGACGTTGAATTTATTGGAACAATTGGTGGAAGGCAATTTGGACTTTAAACCGTTCGGTGCGTATGAAAATCTTTCCTACGTTGAGATACCGGGCTTTGAACCGCCATTTGAAGTGCGTGAATACCATCATCAGTTACATCAGGCTTTTGAGTTCCGTTATGACTATGTGGAAAAACTCATCGGTCATAAGAACGAATTACCGGAAGAAGTTATGAATGTACTTAAAACATTAATGTAATAATAAAAGAAGGGCTGTATCGGCTGCGAATGTATCGCAGCCGGTGCGGCCCTTCTTATTATTGTTTATATAATCATATACCCATATATACCCAAATTATAGCATTGTATATGCATACCAAAACGATATCATCACATATCAAAAAGATATCATCATATATTGAAACTATATTATTTTACATAATGAATATGGCAAGGTTAATTCCCTTGGTTTAGTGGAAATTAATTTGTTCACAAATTTATGAATATAAGCTGAATAAAGTGATGCAAAAACATTGTTGTTATCGGATTTATAAATGTATATGTGAAAAAATTTTCTCAAAATATAATTGACAAATGTCCGCGCAGAAAATATACTTATAGTAAATTAAAACATATCTATAAGATAGGCTTTAAAATCCATGACTATGGTAGTATTAACTATGAATTGTGGTGAGGATTATGTTCCTTATTGTTAATGCTTGGCCTATGTAGGTCACAAGGAGGTTTACTATGAGTAAAGATGCAGAAAATAAAAATGCCCATAAACATCAACATTGTCATTGTGGAGGGCATCATCACGGACATGATCATGAAGACCATCATGACCATAATCATACGGACGATCATGAACATGGTCATCAGCATAAGCATGGTCAAACTCATGATGATAGTCACGAACATGTACATAATCATGACCACGATCATGATCATAGCCATGCCAAAGCTTTGCCTACGGATAAATGGGTGCCGCATACCCATGAGCCCGGCGTGCCTCATGAACATGGTGTAAACGATTATTTGAAAGCCGTTGCGGAGTATCGCAAAACATGGCCTACAAAACAGGATGTAATCGAACAGACACCGGATCCGGCGGTTCGTGAAATGATTCTTCGTATGGAGCAGATCGGTTGTGACACGGTTTTCGACCGTTTCGATAAACAGCAGCCGCAATGTGCATTCGGTATTGCCGGCGTATGTTGTCGCATATGCTTTATGGGACCCTGCAAGATTACGCCTAAGAGCCCTCGTGGTGTCTGCGGCGCGGATGCGGATCTTATCGTTGCCCGTAACATGACCCGTGCCGCTGCAGGCGGGTTGACTCAACATGGTGCACATGCGCGCGAAATTTTGATTTCTCTGAAAGCGGCTGCTAACGGTGAATTGGATATTCCTATTTTAGGAGAAGAGAAAATCCGTACCGTATGTAAGGCGTTCAACATTCCTGAGGAAGGGCGCCCGTTAAATGACGTCGCTAACGATTTGGCGGATGTGTTGCTGGAAGACTTGAGTCGTGCTCTTCCGGGTGAATATAAAACGATTACGGCGATGGCACCTGCTGAACGCCGCGAAGTCTGGAAAAATTTGGATATCTTACCTATTTCCGCATACAATGAAGCCTTTGATGCATATCATCGCACCTGTGTCGGTACGGATGGCGACTGGGAAAGCAACATGAAGCAATTCCTGCGTTGCGGACTGGCTTTCACATTTACCGGTGTAGTGGCGGCGGATATCGCTACGGATGCGCTGTTCGGTCAAGGCGGCCGTCGTACGTCCAAGGTTAATATCGGAGCCCTTAAAAAAGGTTATGTAAATATCGCCGTACATGGTCATTTGCCGACGCTGGTATCTCAGATCTGCACGATCGGTGCATCTGAAGAATATCAGGAAAAAGCTAAGGCTATCGGCGCAAAAGGTATCCAGTTCTACGGTATCTGCTGCTCCGGTTTGTCCAGCATGTATCGGTATGAAAATGTTATTCCGTTGTGTAATGCTATCGGGGCAGAGCTCGTGCTCGGTACGGGCGCACTCGATTGCTGGGTAGCGGACGTACAGGATGTGTACCCAGCTATCATGGACGTGGCGCGTTGTTTTAATACAAAGGTGATTACCACATCCGATGCGGCTCGTCTGCCGGGTGCGGAACATATCGGCTATGATCACCATCATACGAATTTGGCGGAAACGAAAGCGTTGGCACGGAAAATTTTGGATCGTGCCCTTGAAGCTCATGAATTGCGTAAAGGCATGCCGGTATTTATTCCTCCATACGAAATTACGGCTGAGGTCGGCTTCTCTCCGGAATCCACGGTTAAACATTACGGTTCTTTCAAACCGTTAGCGGAGGCTTTAAAATCCGGTAAGGTTCGCGGTATCGTCAATGTAGTCGGTTGTTCAAACCCTCGTGTTATTTATGAAAAAGCGACCGTTGATATCGTTGATGAACTCATTAAAAACGGCTGTATCATTTTAACGAACGGTTGCGCATCATTCCCGTTGATGAAGCTGGGCTATTGTAATACAGATGCTATTAAGAAATGTAGCCCTGCGTTGCAGGAATTTCTAGGTGATGATCAACCGCCGGTATGGCATGTCGGTGAATGCGTGGATAATGCCCGTTCATCGGGTATCTTCGGCGGTATCGCCGCTGAGCTGGGCCTTAATTTGCCGCAGTTGCCGTTTGCCATGTCCAGTCCTGAATGGTCCAATGAAAAAGGTATCGATGCGTCTCTCGGCTTCCGCTTGATGGGTATCAACTCCTATCATTGCGTTGAACCGCCTACGCAGGGGTCCGATGCCGTTACAAAATGGCTCAAAGAGGATACTAAAGACATTTTAGGGTCTGTTATGTATGTAAATACCGATCCTAAGAAGGTAGCTGAAAAAATCTTGGCGGATATCGATGACAAACGTGCCGCTTTAGGTTGGGTAGCAGTAAAATAGTTTATCCTTTTGATAAATTATAATTTGTAGTTAAGTATAAAAACACCCTCTATAGATCTTGTAGTTATTATGACTATTAGACTTTAGAGGGTGTTTTTTATTGTTTGTGGATAGATTTTTTACTAGTCTTGTATTAGCCGTAGTATAATGTACTAATTGTTTTAGACCTATTAAAGTGTGATGGTTTCACCATCTTCAGGCACTGCTACATGGCTTTCAATGTTGGTGCCTTTGATAAATTTGTGCACATCCTTACGGCTTGTTGCTGTATGATTAACTGTATCCATGTGAACAGCGATGATTTTAGCCTCTGGTTTGCGTACCACCATGCGGCCAATATCTTTTGTACCCATAATAATACTATCTTCAAAGCCTAAAATTTGAGCATATCCTGTATTCATAATAATAACGTTAGGGTCAAAACGAAGCAGTGCCTTTTCTACATCGCTTGTCCACACTGTATCGCCTACAAGGTAAACTGTTGGTTCGTCCTGTGCTTCAAAAATAACGCCCATCGCATCGCCTGCTAATGGTGCGAGAATTGGATTCGCATACATTTCTACAGTGCCGTGAGAGCCACCTGTTTTTCTCAATGTGATACCATTAAACTCTAGATTTTCAAAAATGATGCGTACATCATTAAAGCCTTGTGACGTAATAAGTTCTTTGTCCGCTGTATTTTGTACAAAAATAGGAAGTGATTTTGGAATAGATTTAATTGCCGTATCATCCCAATGATCGAGATGTGTATGTGTAACTACTGCTGCAGTTATATCGCTTAATAGATTGTCTATTGATACAGGCAAATCAACCATAGGCATTCTCTGTTGATAGTTAAATGTTCCTTCAAAGCCAGGATAAGTATCTTTTGGTGCTAAGAATGGATCAATAAGAAATGTTGTGTTTTTTATTGTTAATTTTCCCGTTGCATTTCGAATGTGAGTATATTGAGTCATGGCTATCTCCTTAATTGAATTACTATTGATTTAATTGAATAGATTACTATTTGTAATCTATTCAATTAGTGTACCTTGTTTTGTTATACTAGTCTCAACAATAATTAATACTCTGTTTATTAATAGACACATTGTATAAAAGTGTCTATATTGGAGGTTTTATGATAACTCGAAAAGAAATGACACGTATGTTGTTAAAAGAAGGGTTGCTTGGCTGTCTAGAGAACCATTCTTTTGAGTCTGTAACAGTAACATTGTTGTGTAAAACGTCAGGTATAACTCGTTCTACTTTTTATTTACACTATAGTAATATTATGGAAATTGTTGATGATTTAGTGGATGATGCAATCGCTTATTCAAACTCAGAAATGGTAGATAATAATAATTTACAAACTATAGCTAAAACCTTATCAGCTGCTTCTGATTCTGTTTCATTGAGAGAAGCATACGATTCTATTTTTGATAGACTGCCGTTATGTCAGCGTATTATGCGACATAAAAAGTATTTACCCTTATTTTTAGATGAACAAATTTCAGAATATGTATTACAACGTATTATACGGCGTGAAAAAGATCGGCAAGGGCTCGTTATGGCAGAAGCACTTGGGGTTTCATTTGATGTGGGCGTATCTATTTTTTTATTTTTAGTACACGGACTATATGCCGTTAATAAAGAATACAAGTGGTCTCAAAGCGATGAGTGGTTAGAAGCTCAGAAAATTATTTTTGAACTCGTTTATCGTGGTTTACAAAGTAAATAGTCTTCATATTCGCTTATGTTTTAGTATTCTGTGAAGTTTTTATACAACGAAAAAAGACTCCATACGGAGTCTTTTTCATGTAAGGGGAGTGTTAGTATTAATATCAAATGACCTGATGTATTTAAACAAGTAGTAGGTTTGGGGTTAGTATTACTTGTCGGGAGATAAATACATCCAAAGTAACCAGGGAATTGTTACCTTCGTCTATCATTTGACATTATTATAATACGCAATAGAAATGAACAGAAAATGAAAATATTTTAGAAATTTCTTTTATGTTTTTCATATTTCTTTCATATTTAATAAAAATTGATGATAAATTTTAATCATTGTTGATAAATGGTATCTTCTTTTGGTATTATATAGAAAGGGGAAAGTCGTATACTTTATAAAGGGTTGATCAGCTTCAGTCTTTTATAAAATATATGGTTCATGTAGTAAGAGAGGAGTAGTCCTATGAGGAAAATATTTACCATATTGTCTCTTTTGTGGCTACTCAGTACAGACGGAACTGTTTTGGCAACGGAATGGTACTACGTGGGGGCTGATGCATCCGGTAATCAACTGTTCATTGATAATGACAGCGTTCAAAAAAGTAAGTTTGATGCATTGTTATGGTTGCGCGTCAATGAGCTGAGTGGTGACGAATTACGTTATAAAGTGTATATAAGTCGATATAATTATACAATGGAGACGATTACGGTGGATGCCTATATGCCTGACGGTACGCCTTATCAGAACGTGAATTATAATGAGGATCCCGAGCCTATTGAGGGAAATACGAACGGACAGGCTATTTATAATTTATTATGGAATTAAACAGGTTTATTATGAAATAAAAGGAATCGTCCGGCACAGCAAGCCGGACGATTCCTTTTATATATGTAAATAATGTATAAACCGGATTTTTTATATCATTGAAGTTTCAGGGTTGAGCGACAGTCCGGCTTAAGCCCAAATCCTGAAGCATTTGAAGGTCGTCTTTCGGAGAACGGCCGCCGGTTGTTAAATAACCGCCTACCATGATACCGTTTAGACCGCCTTTCAATGCATAGGCCTGCAGGTCCCGTAGATTTACTTCACGACCGCCGGCAGTGCGAATTAAAGCTTTCGGCAAGATAAATCTGAATACGGCGAAGGTACGTAGGATTTCAAGCGGAGGCAACGCCTCGTTACTTTCAAATGGTGTGCCTTTAACAGGATTCAAAATATTTAACGGCACAGAATCAACGCCTAAACGTTTAAGTTCATATGCCATTTCTACGCGTTGTTCCAGAGTTTCGTTGAGGCCTAGGATGCCGCCGGAGCAGACGCGGATGCCCGCTTTTTGAGCGTTGTTGATGGTGCTCATTTTATCTTCGTATGAGTGTGTGCTGCAAATATCCCGGAAGTGGCTCGGTGCCGTTTCGATATTGGAGTGATATCGTGTAACACCGACCTTCTTCAATTTGACAGCCTGATCGTAGTTCAATAGACCGAGTGAGCAGCAGATTTCAAGACCCATTTCATTTTTGATGCGATCCAGAATGTGTATGATTTGTTCAAATTCGTTGGGGTTATTTGTATTGCGACCGCTCGTTACGATGGAAAAGCGGATTGCACCGGCCTCTTTAGCTTTGCGTGCCGCGTCGAGAAGGCTTTCTTCATCCATAAACGGGTATTCCTGAACCCCTGTATTGTGGTGTGCCGATTGAGCACAGAATTTACAGTTTTCGGGACATTTACCGGACCGTGCGTTTACAATGGCGCATACATCAACTGAATTGTCATTGAAATGTTGGCGTATTTTATCGGCCATCGCAAGTAGAATCATAGTGTCATCGTCTGAGGTGTGAATCAGTTCTATGGCTTCTTCCCTTGTGATTTCACCGCCGTTCATGATGCGGTTTGCAATGGTAAGAATTTTTTCGTATGTTCCCG
The DNA here is from genome assembly GCF_900187285.1 of Veillonella rodentium. NCBI lineage: Bacteria > Bacillati > Bacillota > Negativicutes > Veillonellales > Veillonellaceae > Veillonella > Veillonella rodentium. The sequence continues at coordinate 292,547 of NZ_LT906470.1, forward strand.
CTTGGGATGATTGTTGAGCTATAGGTAATGCCATACTAGCCTCCTGATATATTGTTAACCTAATTTTAATCGTAAAATATTGACAATTTGATTGTAAACTTTTACGGATACATTTGTCAACTTTATAAATGAAATAGTTAACAAATGTGCAGGAATGCATTTTTTATATGAGGAGATTGATAGTTATTTCTAACTAATATCCATCGTTTTATAGTATAATAAAATATTGTAAATATATAATTTTTGACTAATGGTACTGACACAAAGGAGTGAATATAGATGCAGCCGTTTCGATTTATACACTGTGGTGATCTGCATTTAGGCGCACCCTTTCAATATGCGACCGGTATGAGTCGTACCGTTGATCGCATGGTGAGTGAGGCGACGTATACCGCCTTTAACAATATTGTAGATACAGCGATTGATGAACAGGTTCACGCCGTTGTTATTGCCGGCGATATTTATAATAGTGAAGATCATAATCTGGAGGCACAGGTGCGATTTGTGCGTGCCCTTTACAGATTGGCGGAGCATCGCATTCCTGTGTACATGGTGCAGGGAAATCATGATCCTGCTGAAAGTTGGCAGGCACAACTGCAAATGCCGAATAATGTGCATGTGTTTTCCGATACGCAGGTACAACGTTTTCCGCTGCTCGTCAATACTATAGAAATCGGCGGTGTTTACGGTATCAGCTGTGGACATGGTAATGAAGGCGATAATTTCGCTAATCAGTATCGTGCGTTTGAACGTGATGAATTCTCTCTCGCCGTTATGCATGGTACGGTGGGATCCAGTAAAGGTGCGGAAAATCATGATGTAATCGGTCCGTGCAGCTTAGGTGATCTGGCGGAGGCTGCCATGGATTACTGGGCGCTCGGTCATATCCATAAAGCACAGGTGCTCAATGAAGAGCCGATGGTCGTGTATGCGGGCAATCCGCAGGGGCTGCATCGTAAAGAGGTAGGGCCGAAGGGATGCTATCTGGTGTCCGTATCGCATAACGGTCATTGTGATCTGCGTTTCATCGATACCTGCGCCATTCGTTTTGAAGAAATCAGAATCGATATCGCAGGCATGCAGAATGAAGCTGATTTCATGGAAATCCTGCGCCGTAAGAAAGATAATTTACGCAAACAGTATAAGAAACCGATTTTATTATCTATTGTGTTGACCGGTACGGGACCTTTACATCGCCTTTGCGCTCAGGAGTCGATACGCAAGTTGTGGCTTGAGGAGTCGCAAGGGGAAGAACACGGAAAATCCGTTTTCGTCATGCCGTACCGAATGATTCCGAGTACGCGACCGGCCGTTAATTTAGCGCAGCGTCGTATGTTATCCGATGTGGTCGGTGATTACTTGCGTGCCTATGACGATATGGTATCTGCCGGCGGTGTCGGCGAGGCGCAACGTATCATGGCGGAACGTCCTGAATTTAAACGGTTGGGACCTTATGCGGAACTCTTGACTGATGAATTGTTGCAGCGCGCTTTGAAACGCTGCGAATTGGAAGGTGTTACGGTGTTGATGGGGGCTAACGATGAACATTAAACGCATACGATTTGATGAATTTGGCCCGTATCGGGACTGGTCGCTTACTGCCGGATCCAATGGGGTTCAGCTTTTATACGGTCCGAATGAAAGCGGTAAAACATCCCTTTTGGAGGGGCTTCGTACGCTGCTTTTCGGCGGCACGCATAAAACGTACGGCCCCATGAACGGTTCCGTTGATATAGAACGCGACGGTGAAAGCTATTATATCGGCCGTAAGGGTAAAGAATTGAGCTTTTACAGCCCGGGAAATCCGGCCATTCATGAGGAGCCGTCCCAATATTGGTGGCATGGCATCGATAAGAATACATATAACCGCATATTCGCATTGACCCTTGATGATCTGCAAGGCCTCGATGTATTGCGCGAGGTAGAGGTGCGTTCACGATTTTTCGGCGCCGAAGGAGGCGAGAACTTGGGCTCTGCCGTAAAGAATGTGGAAAAAGGAGCCACCGATTTGCTGGTTGCGTCCTCAAACGGCAAGCGCCGCATCAATGTTCTGATGGATGAACTGAAAGAAAACCGTCAGAAATTAAGTCGGTTGTCTCAGCATGAGGCTCAGTATGTAGCCTTGGAGCGGGAGTTTCACAGTACGGAACAGACCGAAGCGGAACTGCAGAGTCAGTTGCAGGAGTGGAAGGATTATCGAGACGGTATTGATGTGGTGTTGCGGGCGTGGGATACATATAGACGCAGCGAAGAAGCGCGCATGCATATGCAGCAATATAACAGCGATTTGGCGCTCAGCCGGGACGAGTTTCTGCGTATTGATGAAGATATCAGACGGGCCCGGGAGAATATGAAGTTATGGCAGGAAAAGGAAGCGTCCTTGATGCCGGAGAACTTCAGCCCCGACAGCCCTTTCGGTATATATGGGCAAGATATTGAAAATCTTATCCACCAAGGTGCTAAATGGGAGCAGTTGCGCAGTGAATGTGAAGAAGGGGATACATACATCCGGAAGGTCAAGGAACAGCTTGAATTTTCCCGCACCTTATATTCCACATGGCGCGATGATGAGCCTATGCCGGATACTGTCAACTGGGCTGAGGGTGAACGATTGGCAAGCCGATTGCGTACGGCTAAAGACCAGCTGTTACATTGGCAGGACCGCAAGCCGTCTGAAGTCGGTGATACATCAGCGCATCTGGAACATCAATCAACATCAGATGACGGTGATGAAAATGCTGCAAAACGAGGAGCCCTGGAAGCTGAATTACAACGTATTTTGGCGGAGATGGATCTCGTAGATGAAAAGCTTGAAGAGTATGATGGCGAATTACAGCAGACACAATTGCCGAAGTGGTTGCAACGCATCGGCGGCATCGGTGCCGTCGTGGGCGTTTTGCTTGTCCTGGTCGGTCTGGTGGCGTTGGAATCCGTCTTATATACCGTAGGCGGATTTGTGCTGATTCTTTTATCGATGGGGCTGTTCTGGTATGCATCGACGATGCGTCATGACGGAAGTACGGATACATCTAAGTTGAATTATCAGCTGGAGCTCCTGCTATCCCGTAAATCCGATGTAGAGCATCAGCTTGATGCGCTGGATCAGGTGGCAAGCTCCAGAGAGCAGGCCGGAGCCAATTCTTCGGCTGCTGCGTCGTTGGACAGATGGACTCAGGAAGGCCTCACGTTACAATCCATATATGACGAATCTTATAAAGCATGGCAAAACTGGTTGCCGCAAGGGGCCGCTAAAAGTCTAAGTGAAGATGATTTCTTCGGACTCAAGCAGGAGTATGACCAATATCAGGAGCAGCTAAGGACTATTGAAGGCTATGAAAAACGCTTGGAGGAACACAAGGAAGGGTTGCGTCTCATCGAGGATCAGGCCATGACCTTGTGGTATAACCTCGGCGTAGAGACCCCTGTGTCTCCGACGGAGTTGAAGCGCATATACAATCAGTACAAGAACTTTCAGCAAAATAAAATCCGTTGGGAGCAAAAGGAAGAGCAGCGCAAAAGTTTCCGTAACGAATACGACAACTGGCATCGCAAGGAAAAGGAACTGCTGTTGCGTCAGAAAGAGTTGTTGCATAAGGCGGGTATGGATAGTTCCAATGAATACCGTCAGCATCTCATCGATGAGGATCAGTATAAACAGTGGCAGACTATTTATAAACAAAGTCAGGTGCAGCTCGATTTGTTGGCACCTGATGCGGAAAATAAAGATTTGTTTTACCGTCGTCTGCATGAAGGCAATAAGGAAAACTGGCTTGATGAATTAGCTCACTCGGAACGGGAAATGACGTCCATTGAGGAAAAACTGGCCAATCTCTATGAAAAAAGAGGACGAATTGTAGAATCCATGCGGGCGCTCGGATCCGACCAGGAGCAACATCAGGCGTTACAGGAACGCCGGGAGCTGCAGAGTCAGTTGGAGGATGCTCTGGAAGACTGGGCTACGCAGGTTCTCATCAGTCATTGCATGGAACGGGCACAGCAGTCGTATGAACAGGAAAAACAGCCTCATATGCTGGAATTGGCATCGTCCTATGTGGAGCGTCTGACGGGCGGTAAATATACGATTGATATGATGGGTATCAATGAAGGCATAGCACTGGTTAATACGAATGGTGAACGATTGGAACTGAAATTCTGGTCCAGCGGTCTCGGAGATCAGGTGTATCTGGCGTTGCGACTTGCGTTGGCAAAGGTTTTTTCCTATCAGGTGGAAGCGTTGCCGATTATTCTTGATGATATTCTGGTTCGATTTGATGAATCGCGGCAGAAAAAGGCTTTGGAATTGTTGGCCGATATCGGTGCGGATCAACAGATTTGGCTCTTTACGTGTCAACGCAGCGTGTATGATATGGCGCAATCCGTTGCGGGTATCGACTATCATCAATTGCGCAAAGTGTAAGTATCTGATTTATTGCAATATATTGAGCAGTACATATAAATTAATTTGTAAGGGAACTTTCACAAAGGGAATTTTCATAAAATTGAAAGTTATATCGGAGTGTAACCGAAGTAATAGTTTTGGATGGATGCCTGTGCTAGTATATAGACAATACAGCGAAACAGAAGGGGGATGAATACTTGAATACAGCATACTTGGATATGATTCAAGGTAAAAATCCGGGGGTAACACCTGTGTGGTATATGCGGCAGGCAGGCCGTAGTCAGGCGGAATATCGCAAGATAAAAGAGAAATATACATTGTTTGAAATTACAAAGGAGCCGGAGTTATGCGCTCGTGTCACGGAACTGCCCGTTAAGGAATACGGCGTTGATGCGGCAATCCTTTATAAAGACATCATGAGTCCCATGACGGGTATGAATATTCATGTGGATATCAAGCCCGGGGTGGGACCCGTATTCTCTACGCCGATTCAATCGATGGCGGATGTGGAGCGCCTCGATCCGTTCGATCCGACGAAGGTGGACTATATTGCGAAGACCATCAGACTGCTCACAACGGGTATGCTTGATGTGCCGCTTATCGGCTTCTGCGGGGCTCCGTTCACTATTGCTTCATATCTCATAGAGGGCGGACCGACGAAGAATTATAATAAAACGCGGGGGATGCTCATCGGTGCCCCTCGGGTGTGGGATGCGCTGATGACAAAGCTGGCGGATATGTCCATTGCGTATCTGTCTATGCAGGCCGATGCGGGCGCCGATGCATTGCAGATTTTCGACTCCTGGGTCGGTGCCGTCAATGCGGAGCAGTATAAACAGGGGATTTATCCGCATGTGGAGCGTATTATCAAGACGGTGAAAGCCAAGTATCCCAGCTTGCCGATTGCCATGAACGGTGTCGGAACGGATCATCTCGTATCGATCTGGTCTCATTTGCCGCTGGATGTTATCGCTTTTGACTGGCGCAGCTGCATCAATATGGCCTATGAGCGGGGCGTAACACAAACGATTCAGGGAAATCTGGATCCTGCGTATCTATATGCCGATGAAAAGACATTGGCTCGTGAAGTGGACCGTATATTGCTGGACGGTATCCGATACGGTCGTCATATCTTTAATTTAGGGCATGGCGTATTCCCTGAGGCGGACCCGAAAAAACTGCATTGGCTGACGGACTATGTTCATGAACGCAGCCGGGAACTGTGGGCGCAAGAGGGATGACGGATATTGTGAAAGATTCAAAACAAGTGGGAGTGCTCTTTTTGTCGTATGGCAGCCCGTCGGATAAGAAGGACTTGATTCCGTATATGACGAGCATTCGACGGGGGCGCACTCCGACAGACTGTGAAGTACAGAATTTGATAAATCGTTATGATGCTATAGGGCAGTGGACAGATCAGTCGCTGTCGACGATGGCGAAACGGCAATGTCATGTATTACAGGATTTGTTGCCGTCAGTGCCGATAGCAAACGGTTATCTTCATATGCAGCCATCTATCGGCGATGCTGTTGCGGATTTGGTAAAATGCGGTGTCAGTCATATTATAGTTATAGTGACGGCGCCGTTTTATTCGGCTCTCGGAACGGGTGCTTATGAGCATCGGGTCGATGCCGCGGTAGCGGAATATCCTCACGTAACGAGTGAATTTATTCGGCACTGGTGGGATCAGTCGGCATTCATTGATTATTGGATGACATCTATTCAGGGATACTTACAGTCCCATAAATTTGATAAAGCTGAGACGACAGTTATTTTCAGTGCTCATAGCGTACCTGTGGGGGAGACTATGAGTGCCGATAGTTATGCGGACAGCCTTCGTGCGGGAGCAGAACGGATTGCCGATCGGCTGGGACTTCCTCATCGGTCTCTGGCGTGGCAGAGTGCGGGGGCGCACGGACAATGGCTGGGGCCTACGGTGCAGAATGCCATTAAAAGAGCACTACAGAACGGTTTTAGACATATCGTGTTCGTACCGTTCGGCTTTGTGAGCAATCATGTGGAAGTGTTGTATGATAATGATATAGAGTGCAGGGGCTTTGTCGAGGCCGGCGGCGCCAGATATGGACGCGTTCCGATGCCCGATGATGATGTGCGCTTTATACGAGCTATGGCTGATGCTATAACAGAAAGGATTCGTTTGTGAAAGTAATAATCATAGGCGGTGGACTTACGGGGTTGACAGCGGCTTTTTATTTAGGTCATGCCAAGCCGGAATGGAATATAGAACTGTATGAACAGGCGTCGCGATTTGGCGGCAAAATTCAAACTGAGCACGTAGATGATTTTGTAGTCGAACTGGGGCCCGATTCCTATTTGGGCCGCAAGACGGAAATGACGGACCTCGTATATGATTTGGGGCTGGGGGATACTTTGGTGTCCAATGAAACTGGGCAGGCTTATGTCTATGATGAGGGCAGAATCCATCCTATTCCGGGCGGCTCCATCATGGGGATTCCTACGGAAATCATGCCCTTTGTGAAAGCTACCCTTATTTCGTGGCCCGGTAAATTGAGGGCCGGATTGGATTATTTCAAAAATCCCTATCCTCTTGATGTAAATGGCGACGTGTCTATCGGTCATTTCTTCAAGTATCATTTGGGACAGGAGATGATGGATAAGCTCATCGAGCCTTTATTGGCGGGTATTTACGGTGGAGATATTTATAAGATAAGTCTTCTGTCCACGTTCCCTCACTTTATTCAGGTGGAACAAAAATACGGAAACATGGTCAAAGGAATGATGGCTGCAAAGATGAGTCACTCCAAGGCGGGCGTTACGAAGGCTGTTAAGGGAGCCGCCGCGGAAGGCGATGTGCCTCGCGCCGGCAAGGGTGTTATGACGGACAGTCAATACGCGAAGTATCAGTCCGCTAAGAAGTCGGCGCATCAGTCGACGATAGAGGCCCGTAAAGGCACAGCCGCTCAATCTGGCATGTTCCGTCAGTTGACGGGCGGCCTTGAAAGCGTTATCACCGCTATCGTAGCGGCTATGCCCGGTAATGTAAAATTATATAATAATACGTTTGTTGATGATATTCAACGCAATGACGATCGATATGAGCTATATGTAACGGAACGATGTGGCTGTGAGTGTTTACATACGGACACAGATTCATCCTTATCCTTACCTCCTTCTGAAATCCTGAGGGATGGAGCGCAGGGCGTCGCTCAGAGCCGAAATGTTGTTGCGGATGCCTTGATTATTTGTACGCCGCCGGCTGCTTATAAACAATGGTTTCGGGATGATTCCGGATTTGATTACCTGCGCTCCATGGAGCAGTCCAGCTGTGCCATTGCCATCATGGCTTTTGATAAAGCCACATTTGACGGCGAATTGAATGGTTCGGGACTCTTAATCACCCGAAAAACGGATACACCGCTTACGGCATGTACTATTTTGAATCAGAAGTGGCCGCAGACGACGCCGGATGATAAAATCGTGCTGCGCGTCTTTATCGGAAAGCCCGGCAATGATATGGTGGAACGATTAAGCGATGATGAGCTTTCAGAATTGGCGGTTACGGAAATCCGACGCATTATGAGTTTTTCAGCTGCACCTGAATGGGTAAAAATCAATCGTCTTATTCATTGCATGCCTCAATACAATGTAGGACATCGTGCCGGTATTACAGCCGTACGAGCACATGTGGCTCGGAATTATCCGAATTTATATCTTATCGGCACACCATTTGACGGTATCGGTATCCCGGATGGCGTAAAACAGGCAAAGGAGCTCGTACAGCGTATCAGTGAAGAAATAGTCTGATAATTTATGTTTAGTTTGAATTATTTATTCGATAGGAGTGATTATAATGGGTAAAGCAATCCCTACAGTAGAAGGTTGGCATAGTCAACATATGGTATTCGCTATGGATTTCAGTGCGTGGAACTGCTTCACGGCGGATGAAAAAACGGCGGCTCGCAACGAGTTGAAAGCATTTTTGGCAGATCTCGAAGAAAAACATCAGGCGAAGAAAGGCAGTTATGCGTTTTATGATGTAAACGGCGCTAAAGGTGATCTGATTTTATGGGTTTTGGGACCGTCTCTAGAATATTTGGCACAGGTGGAACGCGCATTCCGTCGCCTTGCCATTGCGAGCGTATTGGTGCAGACGTATTCGTATACCTCCGTGACTGAAGTGAGCACTTACGTTAAGGATAAACTCGACACGGAAGAGGTCAATCAGAAATTATATCCTCATGTGCCGCGTGATAAATATATCTGCTTTTACAATATGAGCAAAAAACGCGAAGGTGCCGATAACTGGTTCATGTTGCCTCCTCGTGACCGAGGTGCTTTGATGAAAGCCCATGGCGAACTCGGAAAAACATATTTAGATGTATTGTCCGAATTCACCACCGGCGGCTGTGGCCTTGATGACTGGGAATGGGGCATAACTATCTTCAGCGATGACGATGTAAAATTCAAAAAAATCGTGTATGATATGCGCTTTGAAGAAGCGAGTGCACGATATGGTATCTTCAGCGACTTCTACGTTGGAACTATCATTGACGACGCGCTGTTTGAAGAAATATTCCAATAATATACGGAGATAAAGTATTCACTAGTATTGACGATGTATTTTCGAAGAAATCTTTGGATAATAAAGGGGCTGTAACAAAACAGCCCCCTTTCTACTAAAAATAGCTATTAGTTGATTATATACAATCAACTAATAGCTATTTTTCTGTATTTTATAAGGAAAAAGGGTCCCGAAGGACCCATTCCATTGGTATAATTTAAGTATGAAAAAGAACCATACCAATGAATTTAATTATACCAAACTCTAAAGTTCCACCGCACATTCTGTTTAAGATTTTTGTCTATGCTATGTCCAACGGCGTGTATTCTACACGTATGATCCAACAACAATGCGAGGAAAATATTAACTATATGTGGCTACTACAAGGTTATGCTACCCCCAGTCATATGACGTTTCAACGATTTTTTGCACATTGTGCGCTAGATATACTCATGAATTTATTTTCGCAGATAATGGAAGCGATTGCGAGACGTGACACACTAACCTTTAATGAAGTATTTATTGATGGGACCAAGCTAGAAGCTAATGCCAATAAATATACGTTTGTATGGTGTAAAGCTGTAGAGAAAAAGCTATCTATGTTACCCACTAAATTATCTGTACTCAAGCAAGATATCTGGAATGAATTGGGCTTAGATGCATTTTATATGAACGATGAATTTGTATATACCTTTTTAGCTAAAGAAATTGAAGTACGGCATATGGTGTTGGTACAAGGGAAAGGCAAGCATAAAACACCGTTACAACGTTTGTACGAACGAGCAGAATCCTTATATGAGAAGCGAAAAGAATACGAATAGCAATTGTATATTATGGGGGGGAACGTAACAGTTACTCTAAAACGGATCCTGATGCTACGTTTATGCGTATGAAAGAAGACCATATGTGTAATGGACAGCTTAAGCCTGCTTACAATATACAATTGGCTGTTCATTCTGAATATATTATGGGAGTTGGTGTATTCCCTAATCCTAATGATACCAATACATTAATTCCGTTTGTACAACAATTAGAACGACTTCACACACAACATTTCAAATATGTAGTGGCAGATGCCGGCTATGATAGCCATGAAAACCTAACATGGTTAAAACACAACCAGTATCTATCTTGTATAAAACCACAGTATTATGAAAGACAAAAGACTAAGGTATGGACTACCGATATTGGTAAAGCTCGTAATATGCAATATATACCGGAAGAGGATTCGTTTATATGTGCTAAAGGGCGCCAATTAAAATATGCCTATACACGTAACATTAAAAAGAAAACAGGATTTGTATCTGAGCGAAAGGTATATATTTGTGAATCCTATAACCGATGTGGATACAAAAAAGACTGTCAACCGTATGCGAAACAGACAACAGTAAATCCTATAAAGAGAATTGAGATTACCCCTGCTTATGATGCCGTATTGGCAGAAAACCAACGTAGACTGCTTAGTGATACAGGTGTCCAATTGCGGATTAACCGCTCCATTCAAGTGGAAGGTACATTTGGTGTCTTAAAACAGGATCTTGGATTTAGACGTTTTTTACATCGAGGGACTGGTAAAGTACATAAAATGTTGTACCTATTAGCGATGGGATTTTATCTTACAAAACTACACAACCGAATACAAGCAGGACGAATTCATACAACAGTATTCACCGTAAAAGGAACTGCTTAAACTAAGAAAAATGCAAATAGGTCTAATGGCCTATTTAGGTGCGTCTAAAAACAAAAAACACCAAGAAAATCTAGGATTTTATAAACCTAATTTTCTGGGTATTTCTTATATTGTAAAGGGACTGCAACTAGAATGTGGTAAAACCACATTCTGTTACAGCCCCTTTATTATCTTTCTTCATCTCGCTGAAGGATATATTTTTGAACAGAAAAACTTTTATCATTTAATTTTTTGATGTGAATTATATTTTCAATATGGTATTAGTACGTATAAATTTTCTGTTCAAAAAATTATACATTCATATTTGCCGCCTTGCGCACATAGAACCAGTAGCAGACCGCTACGGTCACGATGTTGAAAGCGAGCAATACGGCGAAGGCCGGATGGATATTGCCGAATGTGGAATATACGAAGCCGAAAATTTTAGGTGTAACGAAAGCACCGTATGCAGCTACGGCCGCTACAAATCCTGTAATAAGTGAGGATAGCAACGGATTGCCGAATACATGCGGAATCATACGGAAGGTTGCGCCGGTTGCAAAACCGCAACATACGAAGGTCAATATGGACATTGTAAAGAAGAACGGAAAGTTATGCATGTCTACACCGACTGCGATTAATGCCGTTGTAGCACATAAACCGATGAGGCTTATGAAGGTAACTTTTGTACCGCTGTTGATCTTATCCGCGAGCCAGCCGCCGACAGGACGAAGTGCACCTGCTACGAGCGGGCCTACGAATGCAATCGATGCGAATGGAATTTCAGGGAACTCTTTACCTACTAAGAGGCCAAGCGCTGCGGCATAACCGGAAAAAGCACCGAAAGAGCATGTGTAAAGTAAAGTCAAAGCCCAAGTGTGTTTGTTACCGAAAATCTGTACGAGGTTTTTAGGATTCGGTTTATCTAGAGGCAGATTATCCATGAAACGCGTCATGAGTGCAAGGATAACTACGAGCGGTACAATCCACATGAACGCTGCATTGGCAAGATATACCGCATTGCCTTTAATGATAGTCGGTGTTACACCGAAGATATTACCCAGTGTAGCGGAGCCCATAGCAAATGGAGCCAAGAAGTAGATTACGGAAATACCGAGGTTACCGATACCGCCATTGATACCGAGGGCGGTACCTTTTTCTGATTTAGGAAAGAAGTTGCCGATATATGCCATGGAGGACGAGAAGTTGGCGCCCGCTAAACCGATAAGAGCGGTTAAAATCATAAATGTGGTATAGGAAGTCGTCGTATCCTGCACGGCAAAGCCGAGCCATACAACAGGGACCAATAAGATAAGTGTGGAGAAGAATGTCCAGTTCTTACCGCCCACCAATGCCGGCATATAGGTGTACACAAATCGTAATGTAGCACCTACGAGGCCAGGAAAGGCGGCCAATGTAAACAACTGATCCGTTGTAAAGTTAAATCCCGCGCTGTTCAGCTGTGCAGCGATGGTAGACCATAAATACCATACGCAAAATGATAAGGTTAGGGCGATAGTGGAGATAACCAGGTTTTGTTTCGCGATTTTCTTACCAAATTTCTCCCAGAACTCAGGGTTCTCCGGTTGCCAGTTTGCCACGATTTCACTGCGGCTAGCGCCTACTTGAGGCATTTTTAGTTCGCTCATAATGAACTTCTCCTTGCTATAACAACTACACAGTTTGATGAATGCCAATTCAATAAGGTACTCTCTTTCAGAATAGAATTACGTTATAATTATTGTATCATCTTTAATAACATGTGCTTTAAATCACACACATATTATATAGTGTAGAATATACTATGAATGTGATATAAAACACACATATATTTAAATTAATAAGTTATAATAATCCTAAGTGTACTTGAATGTATACGGATTATGTACTTTTACGAAGGATGAATTAGTTTTTCTAATGATTTATGTTGAAGTACGTAGGCGGTGATAGTATGGATCGTAATCTAATTGATAAATTGCTTGCTTTGCCGGGGGATGAAGTGCATCTAAAAAAAGGTGATTTTCTCTTCCATGAGGGGGATAGGGCTGAATACTTTTATATTGTTTTAAAAGGTAGATTCAGTATAAAAAAATTTGAGGCCAGCGGGCATATATTTGCTCTGCGTCTTGTAGGCCCTGGTAATGTAATAGGCGAGATTCCTCTCTATGAGGAGAATACAAAAACATACGTGTTTAATGCGATTGCACGAGAACCCAGTTCTGTGTATTGTATACGTTATGATGTGTTGGAGTCGGCTATTGCAAAGGATCATTCGTTAGCGATTGCGATGATGAAGATCTATACATTACATATGCGCCGCCAGCAGGCGAAGTACCGTGATTTGCTTTTATACGGCAAGAAGGGTGCTTTTTATTCTACCCTGTTACGTTTAGCCAATAGTTATGGCATTAAGCGTGAGGACGGTATCTTTATAGATATTGCCTTGACTAATCAAGAGCTGGCCGAATTTGCCGCCACATCAAGAGAAAGTTTAAATCGCATGCTCAGTGAGTTACGAAGACTAGGCTATGTAGCCTACGACAAACACCATCTGGTTATCTGTGACTTTGATGCATTAATCGGATTGCTTGATTTGGATGTCGATACTATCGATCCGAACATCAGTAACATCGAATAATTGGCTTTTCTCCCTTGTGTCGGCATGCCTGGCACAAGGGATTTTTTGTAGTTTTGAAGGAGGACATGAGATGAGCCTGTTGTCTCAAAAGTTTAAGTTTCTTCGCAAGAAGGACGTGTCTCCAAGCGGTCATCAGATTACAGAGGATGGTGGTCGTGAGTGGGAAAATTTTTATCGAGACCGTTGGTCCTACGATAAAGTAGTCCGTACGACACATGGTGTGAACTGTACCGGTTCCTGCAGCTGGAATATTTACGTTAAGAATGGTGTGGTGGCATGGGAGAATCAGGCTATCGATTATCCTGAAACGCCGGATGATATGCCAGATTATGAACCGCGCGGATGCCCTCGCGGTGCGACATTCTCCTGGTATCTCTATAGCCCGTTGCGCGTAAAATATCCGTATGTGCGTGGCGAATTGGTTGAGCTTTGGAGAGAAGCGAAAAAGAATGCCAAGAATCCGATCGAAGCCTGGAAATCCATTGTAGAGGATCCAGAAAAAGCCAGAAAATATAAATCTGCCCGTGGTATGGGCGGCTTTGTGCGTTCCACATGGGAGGAAGCGACAGAGATTACTGCCGCATCCTTATTATATACTGCAAAAACATACGGCCCTGACCGTAATGCGGGCTTTTCCGTAATTCCGGCGATGTCCATGTTGTCCTATGCGGCCGGTGCCCGTTTTCTTAACTTAATGGGCGGCACTCCGTTATCATTCTATGACTGGTATGCCGATTTGCCGCCTTCCAGTCCACAAGTTTGGGGTGAACAGACTGATACGCCTGAATCCGGTGATTGGTATAATGCGGGTTATATTATGACTTGGGGATCCAATGTTCCATTGACTCGTACGCCTGATGCTCACTTCTTGACGGAGGTTCGTTATAAAGGTACGAAGGTTGTGTCCGTATCCCCTGACTATGCGGAATCTACGACGTCCTCCGATGCATGGCTCAATGTGAAAGCCGGCACTGATGCGGCCCTTGCTATGGCAATGGGGCATGTTATCTTAAAAGAATACTACATCGATAAAGAAACGCCATACTTTAAGGAGTATGCAAAAGAGTTCACAGATATGCCGTTCCTCGTACGCGTTGAAGAAATCAACGGCAACGTGCAGCCGGGTCGCTTCTTGAATGCGAAGGACTTAGGTCGTCAAGAGGAAGGCGCTGACTTCCAGATGGTACTGATCGATGAAACGACTAAAGAAATCGTTGTTCCGAACGGTACAATGGGTGATCGTCATACCCATCCTGAGAAATGGAACTTGCGTCTTGAAAACCGCGATACGGGGGCAAAAATTGATCCTCAATTATCCGTGTTTGACCAACGCGAGGATGTTACCATCGTTAAATTGCCATACTTTGGTGACGAGGCACATGAAGGTGTTATTGAACGTGCAATCCCTACCATTACGATACAAACTGTAGATGGCCCTGTAAAAGTAACAACCGTATACGACCTTATTCTCGCTAACTACGGTATCGACCGTGGTATCGGCGGTGAAGTAGCGACGAGTTATACTGATGACACTCCTTACACACCTACGTGGCAGGAAAAAATCACAGGCATAAAAGCTGATATCGCTATTGCTACGGCTCGTGAGTTTGCCGATAATGCGGAAAAAACGAAAGGCCGTTCCATGATTATCATGGGTGGCGGTATCAACCACTGGTATCATGCTGACATTATTTACCGCACAATCTTGAATCTTATCATGTTCTGCGGTACAGAAGGTGTTAACGGCGGCGGCTGGGCTCACTACGTAGGACAGGAAAAATTGCGCCCTGTGGAAGGCTGGGGCGGTATTATGACCGCTAATGACTGGAGCAAGGCGCCCCGTTTGCAAAATGGCACATCCTGGTTCTATTTTGCTACGGAACAATATCGTTCCGACTGTATCGATTTAGCGGATCGTGTATCTAAATTGGCTAAGCCTCGCTACCGTCACCCCGGTGACTATAATGTGTTGGCCGCTCGTTTAGGCTGGTTGCCATCGTATCCTACTTTCAACAAAGGCAGTCAACAATTGATTAACGATGCTCGTGCATCCGGTGCCGGTACGGAGTCTGAAATCAACCAATATGTGGCTCAATCATTGAAAAACAAAGAATTACAATTCTGCGTAGAAGATCCGGCGGCTAAAGAGAACCATCCACGCAATTTATTTGTTTGGCGTGCGAACCTTATCGGCTCCTCCTCTAAAGGTCACGAGTATTTCTTGAAACATTTATTGGGTACTAAAAATGCGGTATTGGAAGACGATGATTCTCCTACACGTCCGGAAGAAATTAAATGGCGTGAAGCCGATGGGGCGGGTAAGCTCGATCTTTTAATCGATATCGACTTCCGCATGGCATCTACAGGTCTGTATTCAGATATCGTATTCCCTGCTGCCACATGGTATGAAAAGGAAGATCTGTCCTCTACGGATATGCATCCATACGTACACGTATTCCAGGCTGCTGTTGACTGCGCATGGGAAACTAAATCTGACTGGGATACATTCCGTACCCTTGCGGAAACAGTATCTCGCGTAGCGAAAGAGTCAGGTTTTACGGAATACGAAGATATTGTAGCGGTGCCTCTTGGTCATGACAGTCCCGGTGAAGTGGCACAACCGGAAGGTAAGGTGCTCGACTGGAGTAAAGGCGAATGTGAACCGATTCCCGGTAAAACTATGCCGAACCTCGTTCATGTAAAACGCGATTACGGTCAAATCTTTGAAAAATTCATCGCATTGGGGCCTAATATTGAAAATAAGATGGGGGCTCACGGTATGGCGTGGGATGTTTCCGACGAATATAAGACGTTGTACGATCAGAATGGTACAATCGACAATCCTGAATTCGTTTCTCATGGTCGTCCAAGTATCTATGAATGTAAAGAAGCTTGTAATGCGGTGTTGACATTGTCATCCTGTACAAATGGTAAACTCGCTGTTCGCTCCTGGAAGGCGATGGAAGAAAAAACGGGTCTTTCCGGTCTTGAAAAGAATGCAAAGGGTCGCGAACAGGAAAAAATTACCTTTGATGATATGGTTCGTCAACCGCGCTTTATCATCAGTTCTGTAACAAGTACCGGTAAGAACGATAAAAATCGTCGTTATTCTCCATTTACAACATCTACGGAAGATAAGGTACCGTTCCGTACCGTAACCGGTCGCCAATCCTTCTATTGCGATCATGAAATGATGCGCGATTACGGTGAAGCCATGGCATTGTATAAACCTGTCTTATCCTATAAACCTGTCCAAAAGGATTATTCCATTGAAGGTATACCGGAAATTACATTGAAATACTTAACACCACATCATAAGTGGTCTACTCACAGTATGTATTTCGATAGCCAACAAATGTTGACATTGTTCCGCGGCGGTCAAACCATTTGGCTCAACGAAGATGATGCGGCTGAAATCGGCGTAAAAGATAACGACTGGGTGGAAGCTTTCAACAAAAACGGTGTAGTAGCTGCTCGTGCAGTTGTGTCCCCTCGTATTCCTCGCGGTATTTCCTATATGCACCATTCCCAGGACCGTCATATCAACGTTCCCGGTACACAGGTTAAGAAAGATCGTCGTGGTGGTACGCACAATGCGCCGACACATATTCATATGAAGCCGACCCACATGATCGGCGGTTATGGTCAATTGAGCTATGGTTTTAACTACTACGGCCCTACCGGTAACCAACGTGATATGACGATTGTGGCTCGTAAATTGAAGGAGGTGGATTGGCTTGAAGATTAAAGCTCAAGTATCCATGGTCCTAAATTTGGACAAGTGTCTAGGCTGTCACACATGCTCCATCACTTGTAAAAATACGTGGACGAACCGCGAAGGCGCGGAATATATGTACTTTAATAACGTGGAAACCCGCCCAGGCGTAGGGTATCCGCGTAACTGGGAAAATCAGGAGAAGTGGAAAGGCGGCTGGATTATCGACAAGAGCGGTAAGCTGGCACTTTCTACAGGCTCTAAAGGTTCCCGTCTGATGAAGTTGTTCTATCATCCTGAACAACCTGAATTGAAGGATTATTTTGAGCCGTGGACATATGACTATGAAACATTGATTCACTCCGGTCGTAAAAACAATCAACCGGTTGCACGCCCCCGTTCTCTTGTAACAAAACAGAAAATGGAGGTTACCTGGGGCCCGAACTGGGATGATGATTTGGCCGGTGGCCATCATGCTCGTGAAGACGTAAACCTCACGAAAATGGGCGAAGATATCGTATTTGATTATGAGGAAGTGTTCATGCGTTATTTGCCGCGCCTTTGTAATCATTGTCTGAATCCGTCCTGTGTGGCTGCATGTCCGTCCGGCGCTATTTACAAGCGCGATGAAGACGGTGTCGTTCTCGTATCGCAGGACGTATGTCGCGGCTGGAGACATTGTGTTCCATCCTGCCCGTATAAGAAAATTTTCTATAATTGGGAAACAAACAAAGCTGAAAAATGTGTATTCTGTTATCCACGTCTGGAAAACGGTCTACCTCAGATCTGTGCGGAAACATGCGTTGGACGCATGCGTTATGTGGGCGTTGTGCTGTATGATATGGACAAGGTGGAAGAAATGGCATCTACAAGGGATGAACAGGGTATCTACCAAAATACGGTAGATTTGATCTTGGACCCTCATGATCCGGAGATTATTAAAGCTGCTCGCGCAGAAGGTATCTCCGAAGCATTCCTGAAGGCAGCTCAGAAGTCCCCTGTTTATAGACTTGTAAAAGAATGGGGCGTAGCATTACCGTTGCATCCTGAGTATCGTACATTGCCGATGGTTTGGTATGTGCCGCCGCTCAGCCCGATTTTGCAACGTGTTACATCCGATGTATACTTGCCGGATGCACATGAAATGCGCGTACCTGTACAATATCTGGCGAATATGTTTACCGCCGGCAATACGGAAATTTTGGCTCGCGTGTTACAACGCATTCTCGATATGCGCGAATACATGCGCCGTCGTGAAATCGAAGCGGAACCTATTGCTCACGAGGTGGATCTTACGGAAGAGCAAATGTATGCTATGTATAAATTGCTGGCATTGTCCAAATATAATGATCGCTTTGTCATTCCGTCCGATGTCAAGGTATCCCGAGAAGGTCGCTTAGAAATGCAACAACAACGTGGTTTTGCATGTCCGACAGGGGGTTGTCATAATGGATGATGCACAAAAAATAGCTCTCATTGCTTCTTTTTTGCTTCGCTATCCCGATGAAACCTGGTATAACGAATTAGGCGAATGGAGGGAGGATGCTCAATCCGTTGAGCACCCTCAACTTCGCCAGGGTTTGTTGGAGTTCTTCGATTATATTGAGGAATCGGACCGTAAGGCTTTTGAAGATCAATATGTGCGGACCTTTGACTTCAGTCGGAATACGACGATGTATCTGTCGTCCTACGAGGTGCAAGGTACAGGGGAACAGGCGGAAGAACTCGTTAAATACAAAGCTTTTTTCCTCGAAAACGGTTTTGACTTGCCAAAGGAAATGCCCGATTATATTCCGGCTATTTTAGAACTTTGCGCCGTTATCGAACCGGATAAAGCGCGTGAGGTATATGATTACTGCAAGCCGAAATTAGAGTACATTCGGGAGCGATTGATCGAAGCAAAACTGACCTATGCTTTCTTATTTGATATCATATTGTCGGTTGCGAATGGATTGGAGGACAGTGCACGATGAATCAATTTTTATGGGGCGCTTTGCCATATATTGCGTTTACCTTCTTAATCGTAGGCACGCTTGTCCGTTTCTTTTATTTTGAAAGAAACTGGACTACAAAATCTAGTGAATTCTTAGAGAAAAAACAGTTGCGCATCGCAAATCCGCTGTTTCACTTCGGTTTGCTCTGCGTTATCGGTGGGCACATAGTGGGGGTATTGGTACCTAAAGCGTGGACCGCCGCTATCGGTATTGATGACCATATGTACCATGAAGGGGCGTTGTATTTGGGTGCTGTAGCCGGAGTTATTTTCATCGTCGGGTTTTTACTCCTGATGAAGCGCCGTTTTACGGTTCCCGCAATGAAGGTCAACACATCTCGTCTTGATAAATGGTTATATCTGTTCCTCACTTTAGCTATCTTCAGCGGCATGGCGGGTACATTGCTTAATGCATCCGGCTTCTTTGATTATCGCGTATCCATCGGTCCCTGGTTCCGCAGCTTACTATCCTTTATGCCGGATCCGTCCCTGATGGAAGGTGTGCCGTTTATGTTCAAGTTCCATATGTTGGCGTGGATGGTTGTGGCGATTATCTTCCCGTTCAGTCGGCTGGTACACTGCTTGAGTGTTCCGCTCAACTACTTGACCCGTCCGTTTATCGTTTATCGAAAACGGGATTACAAATAAATAATAGGATGATGTTTAATTTGTATGTTCCTGTCTATGAATAGGGCACATCAATTTTTATTAAAGATCTTTATGATGATGAAAGCTCCGCTTTTGCCGTTGTAAAGATCTTTTTTTGTTCATGATCTATCTATATAAGGCATGATTGATTGTAAGATTGATATATAAATTTTCTTTACTATTATAATGAAAATTGTTATTATTTTGATGTTAAAGATGATAATGATTATACAAATTAATGTTCATCAAATTTTCATGGTGCGTTATCCCGGTTCTTATTTATGAGGTTTATTATGAAGAAACGTAAGATTACCAGTGCTTTTGCAGTGATGTCCCTAATGAGCGTAGTGACAGCGTTTGCCATCAACCCTTTTTCCGATGTGTCCTCCGACAGTTGGGCCTATCAAGCTGTTGATCAGTTAGCGATAGCAGGTATCATTAACGGCTATCCGGATGGTACTTTCAAAGGACAAAACAATATTACCCGCTATGAAATGGCGCAAATGATTGCGAAAGGGTTGGCAAATCAGGACCGTGCCAATGCGGAGCAGCAGGCTTTATTGAATCGCCTGACAGATGAGTTTTCTAATGAGTTGAATACATTGGGCGTTCGTGTGGCAAAACTCGAAGATCGTGTAGGTAAGGTAAAAATTACAGGGGATGCGCGTATCAATTATATCGGTAAAGAGGGTATTGATGGTTATGATTACGAAGATAAATTTACCACGCGTGTACGGTTGGGACTTGATGCAAAGGTCAATAAAAATACTTCGGTCAAAGCTCGTATCACGACGGGCTCTATTGAATTCGGTGATTCCTCCAAGACGGCACAGGCTGATTGGGATCTAGCCTATGTGGAGCATAAATTTGGTAAAAATGTTATCGTCGATGCGGGCCGTTATACACAGAAATTCGGTAACGGTCTGATTTACTCCTCTAATTTTGACGGTGTCGGGGCTACGGCAAAACTCGGCAATGTTACGTTGAACGGCGCTTATGGTTATATGACTGCCGGGCGTTTTGCGAAGGTGAGCAAGGATGATAATGGTGATGTGGGTTTGGTAAATGCCAGGGTTCAAATCGGTAAGCATTTTGATGTAGGTGCTATGCTTGCACATGTGGGAAAAGCTAATGTACGTATGTCCAATGGTAAGCGGAATAATGATTTTGATAATGTATACGGATTTAATGCAAAATATAATCTTGGACAGTTCGGTGTGGAAGGTGAATGGGTAAAAGCTTCCGGCGTTAGTGATTCCGATGTGTGGAACGTAGGTGTTAAATGGGGTGAGTATAAGATTGATAAGAAAAACTCCTGGACAGTTCATTTAGATTATTTTGATCAGGCCAAAAATGCACCGGTATTTAAAACTCAAAAATATGAGTCCAATGATCTGCAGAAAAATAAGCGATTTGAGGGCTATAAAGCATGGCAATTAAGCGCATCCTATGCACCGGAAAAGAATGTCGGCATCAATGCTTATTATGGATTCCATGCAAAGACGCATGAAGGTAATAAAGTAAATGATTACTATCGTGCAGATCTCAACTTTAAATTTTAATTAGAGATACAACTGGAAATTAGAGGTAGCTCTAGAGATAAAGTGTTTGTAACACAAGTATCAGTCGTATAATAGTCTGTAGTGAGATGAAGAAACGAGGTTTATTATGGCGGAAGTAGCTAAGAAAAAATTTAAGAGCAAGTATCATATTTTGTGGTGGGTTATTATTTTGTCCTTGATTTTTATGGGGCTAGTGGAATACGGTTATGTCTCCGGCGGGAGATCGTTTGGTAACTGGAAGGTTCATCTAGGTCTTGTACCGTATGTGACATGGCTTGTGATGACTTATATCGCGACGAAACCTAAATGGTTTATTAAGCGGTATAATCCGGCGGAGATGTTTCAAATTCATCGGATTTTAGGGATTGTGACCGTGGTACTTGTATGTATTCACTGGTATGTATATTTTCTTAAAGCCGTTAAATCTCCGTTGGGTTTCTGGGGCGGCTATGTATCCACGGTATCCATGCTTATTGCATTGGTGTTCGGTATTTTATACTTGACCCCGTGGATCGGAAATATGGCAAAGTCCATATCCCGCAAAAAGGCGATCTGGATTCACCGGCTTAACCTCGTCGCCATCATAGCGGCGAATATTCATGTGCACGGTTTCGGACGCCTGTCCAAAATGGTACCGTTCATGCCTGTGTTCGATGTGTTAACTTATGCCTTAGTTATTTACTATATTTACTGGATGTTCAAACAAAAATAATTGTGTTCTGTGAGAGCAAAGTCTGGAAACAATAAGGCTGAGCATTGCAAAAGAATATTCAAAGACCATCAGATACTGCTGTATGTCATTTTAAAGGTAAAATTTTAAATGTCGTATCAGCGGAACTGATGGTCTTTTTATGTGCTTTACGATACAATTAGTTTAGGTAACGATACTATAAGTTTAGATTACGATTCATCGAATTGGAAAGAAGGACGCATATGGGTTCTGATTGGAAACGATTGATATATTTGATTTGCGCCATTCAAGTCGGCGCGGGAATAACCATTATAGGTATTCTATCCTTTATACCGTTATTCCTGGTCGATTTGGGTCTCCATGATCAGGGTGAAGCCGCTATGTGGGCGGGAATTGTATCCGGTGTAACGCCTTGTATGGTGGCTTTGAGTGCGCCGTTCTGGTCCCGTAAGGCTAATGAAATAGGACCGCGCAAGGTGATGCTTTTTATTCTCTTGACTCTGACGGCCTCTGTAGGTGTATGCGGATTTACACAAACACCGCTGCAGCTATTGGCTCTTCGTACGTTGCAGGGGCTCGTAGGCGGTTATGTGCCGATAGGTCTTGCCATCATTATATTGATTACGCCGGAGGAGAAGGTGCCGTGGGCCATGGGGCTTTATCAGGCATCCATGGTGATGGGCCTTGTTTTCGGCCCCCTTATGGGCGGATTGGCGGCGGACTTGTTGGGGTATCGGGCTCCATTTTTCCTCTTTTCCGCCTTGTCGGGACTTTGTCTGTTGGGTGTGTATTTTTTAATGCCTAATTTGCAGTTTACACATAAGGTGGACGAGAAGGAATCACAGTGGTCGTTGATTAAATCATTTTTATCGATACCGACCGTTCGGTTGCTGGTGGGCATGCAGTTTCTCTGTAATTTCGGCATTACCGGCATAGGTCCGATTCTACCGCTTTATATCAAACATTATATGAATGTTAACGATGAGTATGTAGCGACTATTGTGGGGGTTATCATTTTCGGTGCCGGTATTTTCAGCGCTCTTGCATCCCTGTCCATCGGCCATTTCTCAAAACGCCTTTCCATGCCGAGAATTTTGCTGATGGCGACTTGTGCGGTAGGAGGATTTTTCGTATTGCAGTATATCGTGCCGAGCGTTTGGGCCTTGGGGACCTTTCGGGCTATTGCAGGTTTCTTTATGGGCTTTATTACGCCTATTGCGAATACCCTCATTTCCCAGGCCGTGCCCGTAGAGCGTAGGGGTATCGTCTTTGGCGCCGTATCCAGTGTGGCGATGATGGGGAATGTTCTGGGACCGGTTATCAGCGGTATGATTGCACGTGGTTTCGGATATGGTGCGGTTTTTTGGAGTACGGCAGGCATTTTCTTTGCGGCTGCATTATTTATCTACCAAAATCTGATCCGTAAATCTATTTAGTGCAATTGTTCAAGTTTTTTGATTTTCCAATCGCCGTTAAGTCGATGATTTATAAAGATGTATATGTAAATTTTTATTTTTGGTATAGACAGTTTGTAAAGAGTGAATATCCTTATGTTATTAAAACAGCTGGAGTATTTTGTGTCTGTCGTAGAGAATAACAGCTTTACCCAGGCCGCAAATGAACAATATATTTCTCAGTCCGCCATATCGCAGCAGATCAAGGCTTTGGAAACAGGGTTGGGCGTGGAGTTGATTGTGCGTGAAAAACGCAGCTTTCACCTGACACCGGCCGGGCAGTATCTGTATCGGACGGGCAAGAAACTGTTGGAGCGATTTCATGACATTACGGTGGAAACGACACGTATCGGTACAGATGCAAGGGTCAGTTTGCGCATCGGCTATTTAAATCGCTATAGTGGCGTGATTTTGCAACAGACCGTCATCCGCATGGCAAAGAGTCATAAGAATCTTGATATCCGCATGTACAGCGGCAGTCACGAAGAATTGTACGGTATGCTACAGGATCGTCGCGTAGATGTTGTGTTTAATGATCAATGGCAGGTCCTGGCGGACATATATGACACTCATCTCGTAGGGACCGCACGGTCTGTTATTGAGGTTCCGCAAGGGTACACGACAACTGAAAGTATCGATATCAAACAGATTGATGATGCGCCGCTCATCTTGGTGTGTCGCGGTAAGTATACACTTGGCGAGGAGGAACATTATCGAAAGGCTATCGGCTATAATGGTGCCTTTGCGTACGCCCGTACGTTGGAGGAGGCGAGATACCTGGTAGCCGGTAATCAAGGATTGCTGTTATTGGACTGTTTTGAATATTTGACGGAGCCGATGCAGGGCATAGAGCGAAAACAGGTGACCAATCATGGACACGCCATAGAAAAGCAGTATTTTTTCGTGTCTCAGTTAAACCAGACAAATACATATATAAATATATTCAGTGATATGTTCAAACAGATACTAGATGAACTATCCGTAGAAAAAAGCCGTTAGCAATGAGATGCTAACGGCTTTTACAGTAGTAGTTTTGATAATTACAGTAGTTCCAAGAGCATATGGATTCCGTTGATGGCGAGTTTTATGCCGTATACGATGAGGATACTACCGCAAATACGGTTGATTATTGTCATATGTGAAAACTTTATTTTCTTTGATAACAGATGCATCGCCGTCGCGAGAGAGCCGAACCAGATCGGTGTCATGGTCAGGAATCCCGCAAAGAATTGATAAATACCTTCTCGTGGCAAGTTTGCCTGGAAAGCCCCTAACATCATGCTCGCATCGATGATAGCCTGTGGATTGCCCCAGGATACAACGAGCGCGGACATCATGATTTTCTTTATAGGTACATTGGTGTCTACATTGCGTATATCCGGCTCCGTATTGAACGTGGTGTAGCCCATATAAGATACTAAAATACCGCCTATAAGAAGGACGCCCAGCTTCAGTAAAGGCCAGATTTCAAGAAGTGCACCGATGCCGAAGAAGGCGGCTATACTGAGCGACATGTCAAAGACACCTACGATGAGAATCGTCAATAGGATACGTCTCACCGGCTGAACAAGAGCCGTATTGATGATGAATAAGTTTTGCATGCCTACCGGTGCAAAGGTGGCGAGACCGATGAGCAGCCCTTGTAAGAAATACATATGATCTCTCCTCTCTCCTATAGATGTGATGAACATATATAAATATAATAAAAAATACCCCCTATAATCGACTTTAATCAGTACCTGCGAGGGTACATCTTTTAAGAGATTATAGGAGGTATAACATTCAGTTCCTATACATTAACTATACCATATGTCGGTTGTTGTTGACTAGATGAAGTTTGTTATTTTGCTATAAATTTACCATAAACCGATCATGTGCTGTGCCAAAAGACTGACCGCCGTAATGGCGATCCAACAGCAGGCGCCCAACGCGAGGGCGGAACCGCCCGATTTGATGAGCTTTACAATGTTCGTGTTGAGGCCTATGGCTACCATGGCCATGGTGATAAAGTATTTGGAAATAGGTTTAAAGATATTGAGGAATGCAGTATCTATCTTTATATAGGATAACACTGTAGTGATCAAGGAACAGATGACGAAATACAGTACAAATTTTGGAAAAATCTTAGCGATGCTGACAGAACCGCCACCGGACTGAGCGGCATCTTTTTTGGCTTTATATACCTGATAGCTGGCAAGACCGAGACAGATAGGAATGATTGCGAGGGTTCTGGTTAATTTTACGATGGTTGCATATTCAAGAACTTGTGTACCGGTGCCTTTCATGCTGTCCCATACGGCCGCCGTTGCCGTAACGGATGATGTATCGTTAACGGCTGTGCCCGCGAATAACCCGAATCCCATGTTGGAGAGGCCGATCATGTCACCAAAGGCAGGGAATACGAAGGCTGCCACTACATTGAAGAAGAATACGACGGAAATAGCCTGGGCGATATCCTGGTCGTCCGCCTTGATGACCGGAGCCGCAGCGGCAATGGCGGATCCGCCGCAAATGGAGGAGCCGACGCCGACGAGGACCGCCGTATTGGAATCGATATGGGTGAAGCGGTAGAGCGCATACGACACGATGAGCGATGTAGCGATGGTGGAAATAATGACAGGTAACGAAATCCAGCCTACATGCAGAATCTGTGTAATATTAAGCCCGAAGCCGAGTAAGATAACGGCCCACTGCAAAATTTTCTTTGATGTGAATCCGATACCGGTCCCTGTTTTTTCACGTTTCCAGGAAGTGAATATGGATCCGATGATAATACCTAAAATAATGGCGAAAATAGGGCTGCCGATGAGATGGAACTGTTGTCCTAACAGCCAACAAGGAATAGCGAGAATCGCACAGAGCAAAATGCCGGGCAATGTCTTTTGATTGATACCCATGATAAAACCTCCTTACTGTACATACAGTTACGTCATATGTGGTATCATGCGGCGTAATATACTACGTAATTAATAGTATCACAGTCGGGGGACGTAAATCTATACTTCTATTAATAAAATATACATGATATTCAAGATATTCATTATTTTTAGTATTAATTACGGTAGAGAATATTTAATATAACTTAGTAATTAAGTCGTACTCTGTACTTTTAATTTTTCTGTAAACTGAATAATTAAATACGGTTGACTATATATGCGGTTCGGCTGTATACTGCAAATGAGATTGTTAACTCGACAGAATGAAACGGTTAACTCATAGTTTGTTATATGATGGGAGGTTTCCCGATGAAACAGCTCGGTATATCGATAATCGGTACGGATACAGATGTGGGGAAGACGTTCGTAACAGGTTTATTAGGTGCAATGGCTCAAGATGACGGCTTTTCCGTGGGAATGGTGAAGCCTGTGTCATCCAGTGCGGTGCCGTTTCCTGAGTGCATTACGATGGATGAGGATAATGTAAGAAATGATCTGGAAAGCAAGGATGCTACGTATCTGATGCAGTCTGTAGGAATACCGGAATCACGCCGACACGAGGTAAATCCGTATGCTTTAGCGGGGGATTACTCGCCGCGTCTCGCTGCGGAGCTGGCGGATGTAGTCATTGATTACGATGATGTGGTGCGTCATACATTAGATGTGGTATCGCGCTATGATCTGACATTTGTAGAGGGGGCGGGCGGTATTACGACGCCTCTTTACGGGGATAAGACATTTACGGATTTTATGGCAGCCATCGAGCTACCGACGATTATGATTGCCGACGGTCGTTTGGGTTCTATTAACCGGGCCGTATTGACCTGCGAGTATGCGAAGGCTCACGGAATCTTCGTGAAAGCAATCATCGTAAACGATACGACATTAGTGGACCCGTTTTTATTAAAGACGAATATAGAGGATATGGAGCGGTATACGGGACTTCCGGTAGCAGGTGCATTGCCGCCGTATCAAGGCCCGAATATTCATAGCGTACGGCTTGGATGGGGACGGTCCTTTATAGACTCGGAACAGTTGTGGAAAACGGTGCTGGATTTCCGTTGAAACAGCAATGAATTATCTTTCCTTTTGGACAAAATGACAAGGTAGATATTTCAGGTGTTCACAAGAATACTATGGGCTTTATGGAACAATTTAAAATTAATATAACAATAGAAATATCGTAAGTATGAGGTGATATGATGGCAGCAAAACAGCTTTCACAGGCGGCACAATGGGATCATGAATTCGTATGGCATCCGTTTACGCAGATGCAGGACTGGCTCGCACAGAAACCGGTAGTAATCGAGCGTGGTGAGGGGATATATCTCATCGATGAGAACGGCAAGAAATATTATGACGGCGTGTCGTCCTTGTGGGTTAATATTCACGGACATAATCACCCCGTGTTGAATCAGGCTTTGAAAGACCAGGCGGATAAAATCGCTCACAGTACATTGTTGGGTCTTGTGAGCCCTCCGTCGGCACAGTTGTGTAAGGAATTGGTGGAACTGGCGCCGGAAGGACTCGATAAAGTATTTTTATCCGATGACGGCAGTACGGCCATAGAAATTGCCATCAAGATGGCCTATCAGTATCGTCAACAGGTCGGGCAAACTAAAAAGACAAAATTTATATCCCTTAACGCGGGTTATCACGGTGATACACTGGGAACCGTATCCGTCGGCGGCATTCAGCTATTCCATGAAGTGTTCCATAATTTATTATTTAAGCCGATTACTTTGCCAAGTCCCGGTGTGTATCGGGATGTAGCGGAACGGGAGCAGGCTTTTGAAGAGTCTCTGGCGGAATTGGAGCGCATCCTGGACCGTGAAGGTGATGAAATTACAGCCCTTGTGATGGAACCGTTAGTACAGGCGGCTGCGGGTATGCTCGTCATGCCGAAAGGGTATTTGAAACGGGTTCGTGAGCTCACTAAAGCTCATGATGTATTCCTTATCGTTGACGAAGTGGCTACGGGCTTCGGTCGTACCGGCACATTCTTCGCCTGTGAGCAGGAGGATGTGGCACCGGATTTCATGACATTGTCGAAGGGCATCACGGGCGGTTATATGCCGTTGGCGGCGACGCTCACCACGAAACAGGTTTTTGACGGATTCCTCGGCACCTTTGAGGAACGAAAAACCTTCTATCACGGTCACTCCTACACGGGGAATGCGTTAGCCTGCGCCGTAGCGTTGGCTTCGTTGCAAGTGTTCAGAGATGAACATATCATGGAACAGTTGCCGGCTAAGATTGAAGCTTTCACAAAGGCATTGAAACCGATCGAATCCCTCGAACATGTAAAAGAAGTGCGCCAACGAGGCCTCATCGTGGGGATTGAGTTGGAAAAGGATGTGAAAACGCACGAAGCATATCGTCCGAATGATGCGGTCGGCGCGAAGGTTGCCGTATTGGCCCGTGAACAGGGCCTTATCTGTCGTCCGATCGGGGATGTGGTGATTCTGATGCCTCCGTTGGCCTCCACCGTTGAACAGCTTGAAGATATGGTACGCATTGTCGGTGAAAGCATTCGCCGTGCCACTGAAGAGGAAGGCGTATTAGAAGACATGAAGCCGATTATTTTATAAAGGTTACAGCATATAATAAACGAGAGCCGCACTTATCGATATATTGCTCCGTATGGGCAAACGATACGTGCGGCTCTTATTTTTATGGGGGTATATTGAAACTTAAAAACTATATTCTATACAATGCTGTTTCACTATGATAATTAAGTATACTTATGATACTATATATGTATAAAGGAGGTCATCGTATGGACATTTATGTAATTATGCAGATTATTATTTTGTTTGGGGCCATCTTCCTCGGTGTACGACTCGGCGGTATGGGTATCGGTTACGCCGGCGGGCTGGGGGTAGTCCTTTTGAGTCTCGGGATGGGGATGTTCCCGGGGCAAATTCCATGGGACGTAATCCTTATAATCATGTCTGCTATTGCAGCGATTTGTGCATTACAACTCGCCGGCGGCCTTGATTATCTGGTGCGTATTGCGGAAGGTATTTTGCGGAAAAATCCGAAGCATATCAACTATCTTGCTCCGACCGTAACGTACTTTCTTACGATTTTGGCAGGTACCGGACATACGGCATTCTCCATGATTCCCGTTATCGTGGAGGTGGCGAAGAGTGAGAATATTAAACCTTCCGTTCCGTTGTCGATTGCCGTGGTGGCAAGTCAAATCGGTATCACTGCGAGCCCTGTATCAGCGGCGGTCGTGGCTATGAGCGGATTCCTTGAACCGTTTGGCGTGAATTATCCGACACTGCTCGCCATCTGTATCTCCACAACTTTTGTGGGCGTTATGATTACGGCGTTTATCATGTCTACATTTGCGAATAATGATTTATCTTCTGATCCGGTTTACCGGGAACGATTGGCGGCGGGCCATGTGGCGCCACCTCGTGAAAAGAGTGTTGATTTCCACTTAAAACCGGGGGCAAAGACGTCTGTTTTGATTTTCTTAATCGGCATTATCTGTATCGTATTTTATGCGACGGCTATTTCTAAAAATATCGGTATCATCAAGCCTGTTATCTTCGGTCGGAATGATGCTATCGTAGGCTTTATGATGATTATCGCGGCAGCGATTACATTCTTCTGTAAACTTGATACGGCGGATCTTGTTAATACAAGCACGTTCAAATCCGGCTTATCCGCCTGTGTCTGCGTATTGGGCGTTGCATGGCTCGGGGATACCTTTGTAAAAGGACATATCCCTGAGATTAAAGCTCTTGCGTCCAGCCTTGTAACGGCGTATCCGTTCCTGTTGGCGGTGGCATTCTTCTTTGCCAGCACATTACTCTATAGCCAGGCGGCTACGACGCAGGCTTTGGTGCCGGCCGTAATCCTGGCGTTGGGTATTACACCGGAACATACGGAATCGGTGTACATCATTATCGCATCCTTTGCGGCCGTATCGGCGCTCTTTGTACTGCCGACATATCCGACACTGTTAGGGGCTGTACAGATGGATGATACGGGATCCACACGGATCGGTAATCTCGTATTCAACCATCCGTTCTTCATTCCGGGCGTACTTGCCATCGCTATCTCCGTGGCACTCGGATTTCTTGTGGCTCCGTTGATGTTGTGATTGGTGAAAGCTGAATACGGTTAAATAGAATATATTATGAAACTATAGAGGGCGTAACTATACAGTTACGTCCTTTTTGTATATAGATATTGCCCTTACCATCCTGTAAGGCTATGCTATATTGTGTTTTTAAGGTATCCAAAGTAAATAAAAATGATGCCCGGCGTTTGATTCTCTGGGCATCATTTTTATTTCTTGTTATTGCATTTTTTACATAGACCCGCTATTTCCAGATGGTGTTCTGTCACGGTAAATCCCGCCTCCGTCAGTTCCTGCGGCATTTCCACGACGGGGCAGGTATGGAGCGGGATCATGGTACCGCAGCTGGTGCATACCGCATAGTGCCGATGTGTATGAGGTGTGATCTCATAGTACGCCATATCACTGCCCATGATGGTGGTACGCGTGATGATACCTTTTGTTTCGAGTAATTCCAGGGTACGGTAAATAGTGGACATCCATGTTGTACCTTCGCCGATCCGGTCGGCGATGTCAACGGCTGTGACGGGTCTCTTTGCTGTTGTTAATATGGACCAGATGGCTTCCCGCTGTCTGGTTTTTTTTATGCCTTCCGGCCATTGTATATTCTTCATAAAATTTCCCCGTTCCCGTTACTATACGTATTTTTTATGAAAGCTGCTCTTTATTTCTCAGTATAGTCTTTGAAATTAAACCTGATTTTCGGCGGTAATACTTTCATAATTGGAAATATATAAACTGTCGCGATTATTTGCTGAACTGTAAACGCCTCATAACTGCACGGATATTCTTGATGACCAGTACTATTAATAAGATACCTACTGATGTGAGGGATACGAAGCCGCCCGGTGCTACATTGAGGTAGTAGGAGCCGAAGAGGCCGATAATCATGGCGAGTAAACTGAATCCGACGGAGCAGAGGAGTGTTACTCTGAATCCTTTTTCCAGTTGCAGAGCGGATGCTACGGGAAGGGCAATCATGGCACTTAGTACGAGGACCCCGACGATTTTTATGGAAATGGATACGGCGGCCGCCATGAGGATGGCGAAGATATAGTTGATGAGATCAACCTTTACGCCCGCTATGCGAGCCGCTTCCTCATCGTACGCAATGTAGAGGAGGGAGTTATACAAGAAGTATAGGGTGAGTACCGATAAAACCGTGAGTGCTCCGATGCTGATCATGTCCGTCGTATTGACGGTGAGGATACTGCCGAAGAAGAATACATTGGCGTTTGCTTTCAACAGCCCTGAACTGATTAAGGTGATGGCGGTACCGATGCTGAGGGATAGAATAATGGTGAGGATGAGGTCGAGATGGTGTGCGAAATATTTTCGCAAGAACTCGATGAGTGCGCCACAGATGGCGGTGAAGATGAAGGCCCCCAGAATGGGATTGGTGTTCGTCAACAGACCGAGCGTTATCCCCGCGAGGGATGCGTGACTCATGGTGTCGCCGATCATGCTGGAGCGGCGCAGTACCATAAAGATGCCGATACACGGGCAAAGCAGAGAGATGCAGAGGGCCACGAAGAAGGCGTTCTGCATAAATGAATAATTAAACATGGCGCACCTCCTCGGTTGTCATATTTGATAATGTATCAGTCTGTACATCTGATGGTGGATTTAATGTTTCGTTACACATCGGAGTTGTATTATCTACGCCTATTGTATCGCTGATCTTTCTGATATCCGTGAAACAGGAGCAGTCCATGTGCGCTACAGGATTACGTCCTGAACTGTGCATGATTTCGTTGGCATACTGTTCCGGGGAGCAGAGATGTCCCTGTCCGTTTGCAATATGATAAATATTCGTGGAGTTCGCAAGGGCCATTTCCAAATTGTGTTCTACGGAAATAATTGTAATATGATGCTTCTGGTTTAGCTCGCGCAGGAGTGCGTAAATGCCCTCCTGACTTTTACGGTCGATACCTGTAGACGGTTCGTCGAGAATGATGAGATCCGGATGACCGATGAGGGCGCGGGCTATGGAGATTCGCTGTGCCTGACCGCCGGACAGCTTGCTGATGAGACGGTCCTTAAAGTCTGTCATGCCGGTTAAAGATAGAACGCGATTTGCTTCGTTTTTATCTTTAATCTTTAATAATTTACGATAGGAGTCGAGGATTTCTCTTACCGTAATGGGAAAGCCGGCGTGGGAAAAATCATTCTTTTGAGATACATAACGGATGTTGTTTGTACTCCGTCTGATACTGCCTTTTACAGGTGTCAGAAAGCCCAGGATAAGGCGAAGCAAGGTACTTTTACCGGAACCGTTGTCACCGACGATGGATATATAATCACCATTATGAATATGTAGATTAAGGTCGTTCAACACGTATGGCGGTTGACCCTGATAGGAAAAATAAAGGTGTTTAATTGATAACATATGAAAACCACTTTTCTGATTGACAAAATTTTTGGTACGTTTATACTATAACTATATTACAAATGCAACTGAGTCGCAACTGCAACAAAGAAGATGTGTCATATTAATTGTGTGCGAAGGCGATCAGTATTAAAAAAGGAGGACTACTATGGTCAGGAAATTGGTGTTGTTAGTCATTGGTATATTGATGACTGCTGTATTTGCGGGATGCGGTAATGATGCTCCGAAAGAACAGGCAAATAAGAAAGTCCAAGTGGTAACAAGTTTTAATGCGATGGCGGAATTTGCGAAGGCCATCGGTGGTGATAAGGTGGAAGTATCCACGATTATTCCGGACGGCACGGAACCTCATGATTTTGAATTGAAACCGGAAAACATGAAACAGCTATCCTCGGCACAGTTATTCGTGTATAACGGCCTCGGAATGGAACCTTGGGATGAACAGGCCATTGCGGCGGCTAAAAATGATAAACTCGTGTCTGTGAAAGCATCCGACGGTGTAGAGACTATTAAAAATACAGATCCGGAGGAAATCAAAGAACATGGAGCAGAAGACCCTCATGCATGGTTGTCTTTGAAGAATGCTAAGATCGAAGTGAAAAATATTAAAGACGCCCTTGTAAAAGCGGATCCGGCGAATAAAGACTATTATGAAAAGAACTATACCGATTATGTAGCGAAATTGGATGCTATGATTAAAAAGTATGAAGACCAATTCGCCAAAGCACCTCATAAAAACTTTGTAACTGGTCATGCGGCCTTTGCTTATCTCTGCCGTGATTTCGGGTTGGAACAGAACAGTGTGGAAGATGTATTTGCCGAAGGTGAACCGAATGCGGCGCAGTTGGCAAAACTCATCGAATACTGCAAAGATAATCATATCACAACTATTTTTGCAGAGGAAATGGCAAGCCCTGATGTGTCTAAAACATTAGCACAGGAAGTAGGGGCTAAAGTCGAAACGATTTATACAATCGAAAGTAATGAAGATAATAAATCCTATCTTGATCGAATGGATGAAAACCTAACAAAAATTGTTGCATCATTGCAATAACATAATTATAAAACTGGCGACCTCGGGTCGCCGGTTTTATTTGGTTTGAGAGATAAATAAGTGGTGCGGAGCAGACAAAACCCAAGTTCAGTATATATTTTTATTAATATGCTAATATCCTTTGGTTACATGTGAATATTTAGTATCTAATTCATAAAAAAATATGATATAATGAGCCCGATATAGTTCGGTTCTAGTTTTTGGGAGGGAAAATGGAAACAAAATGGTATTCAGATATTTGGGCTCTTGTAATTGCTCCGTTTAAACGAGGGATTCCTCAGATTGTAGAACAAGGGTCCTGTCATAAGGGCTTTATTGCCACATTGATGACTTTTTTGCTGTATATTTTCTGCAGTCAGATAATCCCTTTGATCTGCGATGCTTTCTTAGGCGTTCCATTAGGCGAGGTGGGGTCGGAGCTTGGTACGGTAGTAGGACAAGGTTTATTTTCAATTACTCTCGGTATAGTGCTTCTTTACTTTATTCTAGCACTTTACTCGGTTATATTTTCCTGGATTGCCGGTAAATTTAAGATAGAGACAACCTATGAAACTGTATTGACGGTTTGCTGGTATGAGATGGCATATGGACAGATTTTTAAGAGTATTCTGGCTATATGGCAGACGATATTTCTGTTATTTTGCATAGTGTTAAACCTTTCAAATTATGTACGTTATATTGGTCTGGTGGTTTTTGTCTATTCATCATATGCCGTAATACTTTGGTGTTTCTGGGTTAGTGTATCGTTGTTGAGCCGTCAGATTAATATCTCCCGATTAACTGCGCTCGGTATTGCCATATTATCATTTCTGATACTTGCTGCGATTATATGGGGGGCAGGGTTCCTGCTTTTAAAGGGGCTACATGCGTAATTTTGTAGTGAAATTAGATCAGTGATAAATCATATTATCATAGTCAGTATTAATAGTAAAAATATATAGACTTATAAAAGCAAGGTATATTGTATGCCTTGCTTTTGTGCTATAATGAGTATGAAATAAAATAGAATTTTTTAAATATATTTTATATTTATAGATATATTTAAAACTATTGATTATAGCAAGTTATTTATGCCTATGTTTCATGTACATAGGCATTTTATTGAGTGTTTGTGAAAGGTGGTGAAACATATGTTGGCCGGTCTTACAGAATTTGCGTATCGCCTATTGAGCCCTATTGAAGATAAGAATGCTCGTATATATCGTTACGATACAGTTTATGGGCAACTCGCCGCTATGCTGGTGTTGGCACTCATATGTTATCAATTTACCATTGTAGGGGATAGCGTTTATATGGAGGCCATTCGATCGTTTATACGCAATTCCACTATATTCTTGAAATTACAAATCATTCCTTTACCGCTATTGTCTCATCATGATTTAGGATGTTTTGTAAATCGACTATGTTCACAACAGGATTTCTGGAACCTTTCACATCTGTTATGGGTGGTTGTGAAAGCTCTTATCATGTCTATTGTGGTAGGCGGGTATGCACTTGCCAGGGAACGGACCTTCTATGTGCGGACTGTTGTTACCGGGGTACTTCACATCATGGCTGTCAGTCAACTGGTGATAGCTTTGATCACATTAACATTGGGCGTCTTGTTGGTCCTTGCCACATTGCCGATAGGGGTGCAAATTATTATGGGGATAAGCTTGGTGAGCTTATGTGTGTTGAGTCTGATGCTGTTGTTCAATGTCGTGGGACGTATTATCGGTGCCTGTGTCAGCGGTTCCGTCTTTGAAGGTGTGGCTGTTATGGTTGGGGCTGCGATTATCTGTAGTATTTTTGAAGGTATATATACATTATGAGCTG
The DNA here is from genome assembly GCF_900187285.1 of Veillonella rodentium. Classification (NCBI taxonomy): domain Bacteria; kingdom Bacillati; phylum Bacillota; class Negativicutes; order Veillonellales; family Veillonellaceae; genus Veillonella; species Veillonella rodentium. The sequence goes on from NZ_LT906470.1 coordinate 328,152, forward strand.
GTATAAAGAAATATTACACCTCTTTACAAAATTAAGTGACAGATCATTTTGGAATATTGTTGACGGCGGAACCTTTAGAAAGGCTCTGATCAACTTGGTGGCTTCCACCATCATTTTATATTTGGTTACCTATCTTTCACCATTTGTAGTGGCAGACGTAATTTCCGTTACGGGCGTTAAATTTCTGAAAGGATTGCCTCAATTTGATGGGATTACTGCATTAGCAAGTGTTTCTTTTCTCGTGGTTCAAGTCGTATTGGGCGGATGTATCTTATGGCGTTTATTGGACCTTGTCGGTGGCCGAGGCTCTTATAAAGGGGTTGTACAGAATTACATATATGGCCTGTCCTATATGAACGCGTTACGCACGTTAATCATAGTTTTAATTCATTTGATAGGGGTTGTCTTATATACTCTGTCGTGGAGACGATACATAGTTGATGTAGCGTATTTTATCACGACCTTCAGTCAGTATTATGCCGTATTTATCGCTGCGCAAATCATGCGTCGTTATGTAAACTTAGGAATTGCCAAGACCTTTTTGGTTATGTTTATCGTAACGGCACTGTCCATTTCGGTGCTCCAACATTGGAATCAATGGCTTCATACCGTATTGAAATAATATAAATTGACAATACCTGTATATAGATGTACTATAAATCTATACATATGCTGGTATAGCTCAGTTGGTAGAGCGGCTCATTCGTAATGAGTAGGTCGTAGGTTCGAATCCTATTATCAGCTCCAACTAAAATAACCGCAAGGCCGTTTGTCCTTGCGGTTATTTTTTTACATCGATGGCATAGTGTGCATCGGTATTAAAAATATACATTCTGTTCTATAAGCCTAGGAATAAATAATCTCGAGGCTAAATTGTGGCTTGGTTATATTTTACGCGTCGTAGTTTTGCAGCAGCAGTTCCACATTATCTTCGTCGTATTCGATTTGTTGGGACCATCTGGCGACTTGTTGCAGCGGCTTACCGTTGATGGCACCGGTCATCAGGATATACTCCGTGCCGTCTTTTGCATAATCGAGCAAAGCTTCCAGGGAATGGTCGGCGAGCATATCGATTTGGCGATACAGAATATATTGATAGACTTTATTGAAAAATGTCGCATCATATTGTGTTTTACCGTCAGTTTTTACATAGTTCGTAACCGTATCAACTAAGATCGATATACGGGCAGAAAGGTCGTTTAACTGGACTGTCCATTTTGCATCGATCGGTTCTGTCGTTTTGTAGAGACTCAACAGGTTCGCATAATAGTCTGCGCTCGGTGTCGGTGTATATTGTAAAAGTTCAGGCTCTAAGCCAAGTCCGAGCAGCTGAAACACATTTAATAACGTTATTGTCTCATCCGTATCGAATTCGTTGTCGTCGTCCTCGATAGTAAATTGTAAGGCGTCTCGCTCCAACAGTTCGACGGAGGCCTCACAGGCAAGACCTACTCCGCAAAGCTCCAAGTCCTCGATATATTTATAGAATCTCGGATGCATGTGACATGTTTCGCAGAGGCCTTCTTCGCCGAGTTCTAAGACGACCTTGCATAAACCTTGTTCGTTTAGTAACGGACAATACGGTTTTTTATCGGTAAAGACAAAGTGGCTGCCGTCATCGTCGACGGTTATGGCGCTGCGCAAGCTTTCACCAAGAGGTCCGGGCATCGTCCGATAACGCCGGGCGGTGGCCTCATCGATGTCGATAGTCCATAGTTGGCAGCATGTATTTTCGCATTTGTCGGCCTTGCATTGAAATGTATGGTAAATGGTTGGATAAATTGAAATCATAAATGCTCACTTGTAAAGGGATAATAATACTATATGCATTGTATCACGGACGCTAATTTTACGCATCGAAAATTATTATGTTTGAAACTGATGAATATAGTGTATAATTGTAATATATAGTGTATAGATACATGTGCTTTATGTATGGAGGAACTTATGAAATCTTTATTTGTAAAAGGTAGTTTAGTTTTAGCGTTAGCCGCTGCGTTCGGCATGCCGAATGTGGCATCGGCGAAATTGGTGCCTGTTCAGCCGACCGTACAGGTCGTTGATGAAAGTCATGCGGCCATTGTAGGGGCCAACGGTTTGTTGAATGCATTTATTCAGAATCATCCTGATGCGGCCATCACGGAAATCTCCTTTGATGCCGATGGGGGACAGATCAAGTACGAAGTGGATGGCTTCAATGAAAGCGGAAAATATGAGCTCATATATATTTATGCGACCAATCAGATCTTTGAAAAACGAGACGGGGATTATCGCAAGTCGTTAAATAAGAAGGCCTTTAATCCTCGCCAGATCCTACCGCCTGCAGCGGTCGTGAATTTCGCGTTTGCCCAGACTAAAGGTCGCGCTGTAAGCCTTAACAGCTGGTCCGTACATAACGAACACCGTAAACCGGTTTACAAGGTTGTATTCGGAACCGATGATTCTCATGAGGTAGCGGTGCGCATAGATGCTATGACCGGTAAATTGTTATCCGTTAAATTTGATGATTAATATGTAATTGTACAGCAGCTCCAATGTCGGATGTATTTGGAAGCTGCTGTTTTTTGTTGTCAGAAATTTTTACGACATTTTTGTGAACGTTTACTCATGAATGATATAACCTGCTGTGATGAGAATGATGCTATCAAGGTCTCTGTCCCGTAAATAAGGGAACAGAGGCCTTTTGTACAGTGTTCATATAGGACTTAAATGGAAACAGAAAATACTGAAGTTTTCTGAAAATTACCGATAAATTCATTTTGCTTTCACCGATATAGAGCGAAATTTGAACCCTTCTACATTTTGAGTTCATAGACCCTCTGTAACATGGGTACCAGTTCAACGAAAGAGAACGACGAAACAGAAGGAGGATATCATGAAGAAGTCTATTTTAAGAAATAGTATAGCCTTAGCAGTAGCAGGTGTATTCGGTGCTACCGTAGCGGTGACTGCGGCAGACATAACGCCGGTACCGGTAACTCAACAACAAGAGGAAACCACATCTGTTGCTCCTATGGATCCAACTCCGGTACCGACTGCAACGAAGGGAACCGTTGCTGCCGCTAGTGCCGCAACTCCTACAGCTCCTGTGCCTGCGATAGACACTGCAACAGCGGCGAAGGCCCCTGGTCAAACGAAGGTAGTTCGTGCATCCAACAGAACAGTTGACGCTGTTGATGCTGATACAACAGGATTAAAAGCTGAGAAGGTAACAAAAGCTGACAAGGCCGATAAAGTGATGAAAGCCGACAAAGGTGACAAAGCGATTAAAGGTGATAAGGGCGATAAAGCAATCAAACCGATAGATGCGAAAAAGTCCGTAAAACCTGAAAAAGCCGATCCTATTAAAGGTGAAAAAAATGTCGCTAAAAAAGATGGTAAACAAGTGATGACGAAGAATGTGAAATCTCCGGCTCAACCGTCCGGCGTAGTTGATGAAAACAGCGTATTCGTAGTAGGTGCTAACCAGCTATTAGATCAATTTGAAACTAAATACGGTAACTCCAAGATTACCAATGTATCTTTCAAAGCAGAAAACAAAACAGCTGTCTATGAAGTAGAAGGTTTCAATACAAGTGGTGCACATTCCATGAAATTAGATGTAGCTACAGGTAATGTTACAGAAGGTCCTGCAAAGGCTTATGACAAATCCATGGATACAGCTGCTATCGATCCGGGTACCATTTTACCTCCGCATGTAGCTATCAATGCTGCTTATGAACAAACGGGCAATGTAGCGACCGGCATCGATTCCTGGTCCGTAGCTAATAAGAACGGAACTCCTTTGTATAATATCCAATTCCATGATGCACAGAATAAACCTGTAAACATCACATTGGATGCGAAAACAGGGAAAGCTGTGAAATAAGCTTTCCTGGGGCTGTCCCTATGCTGTTGTGAAGAACTCTGAGACACACAGAAAAACACTATACACACAATACACACAAGACACACACATAATACACAACACACACATGCGCCCCCTGGATAGGATAGACAAACATTGACTCTCTCCTATGCCGTCTATTGTTCAGGGGGCCCCCCTTATGAATTCGATTCCTTTCCATTCATAAGTTATACACTATATAATACTCTCTCACAATAAGAACGTAACTTACTTCACGGTAAAACACGTATAGGGAACAGCAGAAAAAGGCTCGTCCATGACGGACGGGCCTTTTTCTGTAGTTAATCTTTTCTGTTGTTATATATATTGCCGAGGTACTCGTTCCGAGAATCCGCAGAAGATTTCGTACGGGATTGTCGATGCGAGGGCCGCAATTTCAAGGGCGGAGATGCTTTCGTGACCCTGTGAGCCGAGCAAAACCACCTTATCCCCCGGTTTAACGGTAATCGTATTCGGTACGGATACCATGAACTGGTCCATACAGATACGTCCCACTACAGGGCAACGGGTGCCGTGAATGAGAACGGTGCCTCGGTTTGAAAGACTGCGCGGATAGCCATCCGCATAACCGACGGGGATGGTTGCAATCGTCATCGGTTCCGGCGTTACATACGTGGAGCCGTAGCCGATACCTTCGCCCGCATCGAGGTGCTGTACGTGTACGACCTCGCTGTGAAAGGAGAGAACCGGTTTTAGCCCTAAACGATTCGGTACATCAAGGGACGGCATGATGCCGTACTGGATGATACCGGGGCGTGCATCCGTAAATAGACTGTCCTTTACAGACAAGAGCCCCGCGCTGTTGGCGAGGGAAAAACGATATTCCGCATCAGGACGAAATGCACGAATTTCATCGACCATCTTGTGAAATTTTTCCGTCTGGCTGTGCGCATGTGTCTGATCCGCCGCATCGGCATTGCTCATATGTGAAAAGAATCCATCAACAGCCAGATTTGGATATTGTTCCACCTCTTTGATGAAATCGACGGCGTTTTCGGGACGGATACCGATGCGATGCATGCCTGTATCGACGGCGACAGCGACGTTGATAATCATATCGTGATTGTCCGCCACCTGATTAAGTGCCGCTAAATCGGTAGATTCGCATACGGCGGGGATGGAATTTGTATCGGCAATGACTTCAAAGGATTGCGGCCTTGTGAGCCCTAACAGATAAATTGGGACCATGATACCCGCATGACGCAACGGAATGGCCTCTTCCGGAATGGCCACCGCTAAGGACTCGTAGCCTTCTTCGACGGCGATACGGCCCATCATAACGCTGCCGTGGCCGTAGCCGTTGGCTTTGATGACCGCCGTAGAGGTACTCCACTCCGGTAAGCTGTCTTTAATTTTACGCAAGTTCTCGCGAACGAGACTTGTATTGATGGTTAAATAGGTAGGTCTCATGGTCTTCCTCAATTCTATGTAACATTACTTTTATTGTATAACTTTTAAGGAATTACACAATACTTTTATGAAAGAAATTTATAATTTCTATGTAGTATAATTAATATATATGTTATTAAAAGTTTTCTATAATTGTACAAGAATTTGAGGAGGCTCTCATGAATGAACGCGTGGTAGTGGTAAATGCCAGTAAAATGAATTACGATAAAGCCTTAGATTTTTCCATATTATCTAATGATGTACAGGTTTATGATAATAGTACAAATGCTGAGCTTATTGAACGGATTCAAGGTGCTCGTGTTGTTGTTACAAAAGAAATACCCGTTGATGCTGACTTGCTTTTAAAGTTCCCTGATACTGTGAAACTCATTGTAGAAGCGGGAACAGGCTATAATAATATCGACCTTAATGCGGCGAAAGCAAAGGGGATCACCGTATGCAATATTCCGGCCTATAGCACGGAACGTGTCGCACATACGGTGATTATGATGATCCTTAATTTTGCATCCACCATGCAGCAGCAGATTGTGATGCTTGCGAAAGGGGACCGCAGTAATTTTACAAAATATCTACAGGTGAGTCATACAGAAGTTAATGGTAAAACGTTAGGTGTTATCGGTGCCGGTCACATCGGTATGGAAGTGGTAAAAGTGGCGAAAGCTCTGGGTATGAATATTCTTATTCATACACGCACACCAAAGGCTGATGGCGACGGTATTCGTTATGTGAGCCTTGATGAATTGCTAGCTAATAGTGATTATATTACATTACATTGCCCATTGAATGACCAGACTAAACATCTTATTAATAAAGAAGCAATCTCTAAGATGAAGCCTAATGCGGTCATTGTGAATACCGGTCGTGGTCCCCTCATTAATGAAGCGGACCTCTGTGAAGCATTAGCAGCTAAACGTATCGCTGGGGCAGGTCTTGATGTACAGGAGGTGGAGCCGCCTGCAGAGGACAGTCCTCTCTATACACTTGATAATGTTATCATTACTCCGCACATGGGTTGGAAAGGCCTTGAAACACGTCAACGGCTCGTAGGTATTATCCGAGATAATGTGCAGGCCTTCTTTAAAGGTGAACCGATTAATGTAGTATCTAAATAAAATAGATATTAGAATAAACTGAATATAAAAGAGAATAATGCACTGATAATACCGAAATCAGTATACCAACTGAAGACATCAAAATAGTCTATAAACGCAATAAGAGCCGTCCCCGGTTGTAAGGGGGCGGCTCTATTGATTAGGGCAATATCATAGATCAAGTCCTAGTATATATGAGTATATATATCAAGGGAGGTAGTTATCCTCAAACTTGATTATGATTGTTGTTGTGTTTTGATGGGACTCCACCAATGGCGACGGTAGGCCTTGATGCCTTCCAATACTGTTTTTGAAGCCTGTGCAGCCATATCCTTTGTTGCGGCGGGTATGTCCTCAAGGCGATAGTCAATACCTAGTTCCTTGTATTTGGCAACCCCCATAACGTGGTAGGGAAGGCAGTCAACAGCTTGTAAATTCTTCAGAGTCCCCAGATAAAATCCTAGCCGATAGTGTCGATCGGCATTATCCGTAATGGTCGGAACCACTACGTGGCGAACCCAAATCGGAACTTCCACGTCAGCCGTCAATCTGGCAAACCCGAGTATGGGCTCCAACGGTTTACCCGTTAACCATAGATGCTTGGCTGGATCGATTTCTTTCAGATCTAGGATGACGAGACTGGTGACATTGAGCAATTTACGGTAGGCCACCTCCTGGTGGGGATCAAAACAGATTCCACTTGTATCTAAACAGGTATGGACGTTTCTTTCACGGAAATATGTGAAAAGCTCGATAACAAAATCGATTTGCATGAGAGCTTCCCCACCGGTGACGGTGATACCTCCATTAGTATAAAATTGGCGGTTACGTTCGTACTGGTCCCATAATTCCTGAACGGTCATGAATTTAGCGTCCGCGCTGTCTTCATTCCACGTGTCGGGATTATGACAATAAGCACAGCGCATGGGACATCCTTGCAGGAATACCACCATGCGCATGCCCGGACCGTCAACCGTACCCATCGTTTCAACCGAATGAATACGTCCTGTCATAGAAAACCTCGATTAGATACGTTGGTGGAAGGTACGGGAAATAACTTCGTCCTGTTGCTGTTTTGTCAATTTGTTAAAGTGCACCGCATAACCGGATACACGAATCGTCAATTGAGGATACAACTCAGGATGTTTTTGGGCGTCTAACAATGTTTCGCGAGTAAACACGTTGACGTTCAAATGATGGCCGCCCTTTTGGGAATAACCATCCAATAACTCTACCAAGTTATCAACTTGTTGGTTGCTCATGGGTATAACCTCCTTTCAACCAAGATTGACACTCGTATCGATGCCGGTGAAAGCAGTTCGATACCGTGGAAGATATTATTTATCTTCCTCTATAGTAACATTTGGTTCACTGCATGCGAAATTTGTATTGGCGTTAGGCAGTTGAGAAGGGTCTAACTCAATATCAAAATCGCTCAGGGAAACAAATGTTTCACCAGATTTACCCAATGCGTCCGGAATGATGGAGAAAGTATTGGAGATACCGTCAGAGCAATCACGCCATGGCATTTTAGCTACGGATGCCAACGAGGATACGGCGCCGTGAGAGTCGCGACCGTGCATAGGGTTAGCGCCCGGAGCGAAAGCTTCACCTGCTTTACGACCGTCCGGAGTCGAACCTGTTGCGGTACCGTATACGACGTTGGAAGTAATTGTTAACAAGCTCATAGTAGGAACGGATTGACGGTAGGTAGGGTGTTTGCGGATCTTGTTCATGAATGTGGAAACAACCATAGCCGCTAAGCTATCTACACGGTCGTCATCGTTACCGTATTTAGGGAAGTCACCTTCCGTTTCAAAATCGACGGCGATGCCGTTTTCATCTCGAATAGGTTTTACTTTAGCGTATTTAATAGCGGATAAGGAATCGGCTACAACTGAAAGTCCGGCGATACCGGTGGCGAACCAACGTGTCACCTTGCGGTCATGCAACGCCATTTCCAATTTTTCATAGGCGTATTTATCGTGCATATAATGGATGATGTTCAAAGCGTTTACATATACGCCGGCAAGCCATTCCATCATGTCGTCGAATTTTTCCCATACTTCGTCAAAGTCGAGGTATTCCGATGTGATAGGACGATATTTAGGACCGATCTGCTTTTTAAGCTTTTCGTCTACGCCGCCGTTGATAGCGTACAGTAAGCATTTCGCAAGGTTGGAACGGGCTCCGAAGAACTGCATTTCCTTACCGATGCGCATTGGGGATACGCAACATGCGATAGCGTAGTCATCTCCGGAGTTAGGGCGCATCAATTCGTCATTTTCATATTGAATAGAAGATGTGGCGATGGATAACTTCGCGCAGAAACGGCGGAAGCCGATCGGCATACGAGGGGACCACAATACCGTGAGATTCGGTTCCGGTGCAGGTCCCAAGTTTTGTAATGTATGTAAGTAACGGAAGGACATCCTGGACACTAACGTACGACCGTCGGTACCCATACCGCCGATGGATTCAGTAGTCCATACAGGGTCACCGGTAAATAAGTTGTTGTATTCATGAATACGTGCGAAACGTACCATGCGCAATTTCATGATGAAATGGTCTACGAATTCCTGAATTTGTTCCTCTGTATATGTACCGTTGCGAAGATCGCGTTCCGCATAGATGTCGAGGAATGTGGAGTTACGTCCGATAGACATAGCCGCACCGTTCTGTTCCTTAACGGCACCGAGATAGCCGAAGTAAATCCATTGCATCGCTTCGCGTACATCTTTTGCCGGTTCGGAAATGTCGTAGCCGTAGGAGGCCGCCATCTCTTTTAATTCTTTCAGAGAACGGATCTGATCTTTGATTTCTTCGCGATCGCGGATGACATCCTCCAGCATATCACCCATGGTGATAGCAAATTCCTGATTTTTTTCTTCGATGAGGTAATCTACGCCGTAAAGAGCGATACGGCGATAGTCGCCGATGATACGCCCGCGGCTATACGCATCAGGTAGGCCCGTTACGATATGCGCTGTACGAGCTGCACGCATTTCCGGTGTATATACGTCGAATACACCGTCATTGTGAGTTTTGCGATGTGTTTTGAAGAAGGCTTCCGTTTGGGGATCCATTTTAAAACCGTATTCTTCGATAGCGGATTTTGCCGTACGCAGACCGCCATATGGGAACATAGCGCGTTTTAAAGGCTTGTCCGTTTGTAAACCGACGATGGTTTCAAGGTCTTTGTCGATATATCCTGGCGCGTGCGCAGTGATGTGGGTTGCCACGGAAGTGTCGGCATCAAGCATGCCGCCTTTTTCGCGTTCTTCTTCGTAAAGCTTCAGTACCTGGTTCCACAATTTTGTGGTTCGTTCTGTAGGACCGGCAAGAAAGGAGTCGTCCCCTTCATAGGGGATATAATTTCTCTGAATAAAGTCACGTACGTCAATGGCTTTATCCCACACACCTGTGTTAAAATCTTTCCATGCAGTATGTTGCATCTTGCACCTCCATAAATGGATATAAGTATAGATTTCTATGCCTATAGTGTACAATGTTTGTAACAATTCCACAATAAATAGATGATATAGATTTTCAATACATACTATGCGATTTTGTGAAGTATTTTATAAATTTCCATAAGTCGAATTGTTGAAGTTTGCTTGTATATAGCGGCTTGTATGAGTTTTTTCTTTTTGCGATCTCACTTGATGCATACATAATAATATGAAATTGCATATCAATATTACTGAAGGGTATGAAAATTTCATTAAAGAGGATGAAGACGGATTATTCAATAGTATGATCGGATAGTTTATATTTGTGTACTGTTCGGAGGCCGTTTATATCTTGTACAGAATCAGCCTGTAAGTCTCTATAAATGCACGTATATTGCGATGCTACGGAACGTTGCCGGTCAGGAAAACAAGCGTTTCTTTTCTACACTGACACTATATACTATACTCTGAGCAGCTCTTGTTGAAGAGTAACTGATATTGCCTAAAATAGGAGGTCACATTATGGATTTTAATGAAAAATTACGGGAGTATAGAAAACAATCCGGATTATCTCAGGGAAAATTGGCGGAAACGCTCAATGTGTCGAGACAGGCCATAACAAAATGGGAATCGGGCAGTGGGATGCCGGATATTTCGAATTTAAAGGCCCTTTCAGGTGTATTCAATGTCTCTGTGGATGAATTGCTTTCAGAAGAAGCGGTTAAACCTCGATATCCTTATGAAAGCGTTGTAGAATATGATATCGATGAGATAAAACATTTCGATATTAAATTGGGTTCTGTTAATCATGTAAAAATGAGAGCTGGAGAGGGTGAGAAGATAAAGGTTCAACTGGTCAGTGATACTATTGAAAATTTGACGGAACTGGTGAAAGTAAAAATCGATGATATTAAGAGGCGTATCGATGTGGATGTAAATCGTTCCAAATCCTTATCCGAGGAGTTTGTAAAAGAACATCTGTCGATTTTTATAAATTTGCCTGAAAAATACATGGGAGATACGGAGTTAGCGACCCATTGTGAAAAACTGGAACTGTTTGATATTGATAGTGAAAAGTTTGAGCTGGATGGAGCGGCTAAAGAGATTTATATTGCCGGCGGTAACAGTCATATAGAGCTGGATAACAACTCTCCAATGGATATATATGTAGCGGATTATACGGGACGAATTGATGTAAATCAGATATCGGCGAAATCTCGTCTGCATGTTCCTCATGAGTATGCTTTCAAAGCGGTGAAAAAAGGTATTCGTACTAAATTGCTCTTTGAAGAATGTGGAAATCCTGTGGATGATTTTTCCGTGGCTGAATCAGAAAATTGCATTGAAATTAATGGAATCAATAGTGAACTTACAATAGTCAAGCTAAGTAACCAGTTGCCTTAATTACAGGGCTATTCCTGCAACATAGCTTTCATAAAGTTTTATTACTTGTTCCTACAAATTTGTTGTACATTTTGTAGAACCAATAAGGAAGAAATCGTTTCCTACATAGGAGGTAAAAGGTATAATAGATTGTATATGCGAATATTGTTGAAAGGTGGATGTTAATGACAAATCGAAAGAAAGCACTTTTAGGTGCTTCTGCTACTATTGCTGTGTGGGCTACTGCATTTCCTTTCAGTAAAATAGCATTACAATCCGTAGATTCATTAACGCTTTCTGTAGCAAGGGTTATGGGTGGAGCCTTACTTATGCTGGTAATTGGTGTTGTAAAAGGCTTACACATACCGACAACATGGCGTGAATGGGGACTATATATTTTGTTGGGCGCTACAGGCAATTTCGTTTACCAAGTTGTATTTAATGAAGGGTTGCGCACAATTCCGGCGGCCACATCCAGTATTATTATGGCTTTGACTCCGATGACGACAGCGCTGATGGCCATGATCGTTTATAAAGATAAAATCCGCCCCATAGGTTGGCTGTTTACAATAACGGCTTTTATAGGTGTAGCCATAATCATTCTATGGAATTCCGCCCTTACTATTCCTGTAGGAGCCTTGTGGACCTTGTTAGGTATGATACTCTTTGCAGTGTATAATATTCTAAATCGAGGACTTAGTTTAAAAGGATATAAGCCTATTACCATTGCTATGTGGTCTATGTTTACGGGAGCTATTATGGCTTTGCCTTTTGCGGAACATGCTATTGAAATGATTGCTGTGGCACCGATTAGTGCGAAATTTGCTATGGCCTATTTAGCATTCCTATCTAGTGCATTAGGCTTTGTATTCTGGAGTTTTGCTTTGGAACATGCGAAAAAGGTTTCAGATGTAACCAATTTTATGTATATCTCGCCCATAGTGGCAGCTATTGTAGCCGCATTTTTATTGGGAGAAATTCCTAATATGGGGCTCTATATTGGGGCACCGGTCATTTTAGGATCATTATTTCTGTTTAATCGATATAGGTGATTGTTATAAATAGAAAATTCTATATCTAAAAATAGTGTATAATTATACTTTTGACTTGTAGTAATCGATATAGTCTAAAATCCTCCTGAGTGTATTCACTTAGGAGGGTTTTTATTTAGATAGGAAGTTTTATGAATTGTTTATTGATAAATATATATGAATTGACGTAAAATGAAACTAATGTGAAGCTTGTATAAGGGGTTATGGAGAAAGGGGATATTTATGTACTCTGTAGTTGTAGCTTTAATATTTTTATTTATTATTCTGTTTTTCGTTATAGGTATAATTTCACCAAAACGTGTTTTTCCTAAAAATGAGCAAAATCCAAATCGTAAAAAGGTATTTTTATCAACTATAGTTATGTTAATCTTATTTTTTATTGGAGTTGCACTGACAAATAAAGCAGATGATAGTATTACTTCCAATAATTCTACAGTAGTTACAGTTGAGCAAAAAAAAGAAAAATCTAATGAACTTGTATCAATTCTTTCTCAGGTTCCACAATATGAGGATAAGGTTGAGAAAAGTGTTATTTACAAACCTTGGGGTGAGCAAATACCTGCTCAAGATGCAGTATATTGGTATGCGATTAGTAAAGATAATTTTATTAATGAACGAATTAAAATTGTTAATTTTTCAGATGGTATTGATTGGGTATTTTGGGATAAGATTATTTTCTCAACTGATCAAAATCGATGGGATTATGAAATTAACAGTTTTGCTGGTCAATCTGGAGGTGGCAAAAGTACTCAGATTGTTATGGGCGGGAAATATGAATTCCTTGATGTACCATTTGAAAAACTAGTTCCTGGTATAAAAATGCTAATTGAAGGTTCTAACCCTATTATTCGCCTACAAGGTGATAAATACAAATTTGACTATGTAGTTCCTGATAACCAAATTGAACACCTTAAAGCTGGATATAAGGTGTATGAAGATTTAAAAGCTACTGGTGGTATGATTATAGATAAATAAAAATATGAAAGCGATACCTATTTATTTCTCTTTTACGAGAAAGTACAGGTATCGCTTTTATTGCTTATGCACTAATGGGAGACTGGGATAAACTGCAAATTCTTTTATACGCTCATGCCCGCAGCATAGTTTTCATAGAGTTCTTTATAGTGACCACCGCATTTGATGAGTTCGTGGTGTGTCCCTTGTTCTACGATGGTGCCGTTTTCTACAACTAGTAAGAAATCGGCATTTTTTATTGTTGATAAGCGATGGGCGATAACGATACTGGTTCGACCTTTGAGGAGAGTGTTCATGGCTTTTTGAACCTCCACCTCGGTGCGGGTATCCACGTTAGCCGTTGCCTCGTCAAGGATGAGTATACTCGGGTCTGCTAAGAAGGCCCGAGCGATGGTAATCAACTGACGTTGACCTTGGGATAGATCATCGCCACCTCGGTTGAGCATCGTATCATATCCATTTGGTAAGGTGCGGATAAAGTGATCTGCCATGGCAAGCCTTGCTACATACTCGATTTCTTCTCGTGTAGCATTTGGTTTGCCGTAGCCAATATTATCAGCGATAGTGCCTGTGAAAATCCAAGCATCTTGTAATACCATACCCACCGTATTGTGCAAGCTTTCACGAGATATATCGCGAATATCCACGCCATCGATGGTGATGCGGCCATTCATAATATCATAGAAGCGCATGATAAGATTTACCAATGTGGACTTGCCGGCCCCTGTAGGTCCTACGATGGCTACCATAGAGCCAGCTGGAATATGGATATTAATATCCTTCATAAACACATTGGATGGCGAATAGCCGAAATCAACATGTTTAAAATCGATTGTACCTGTATGGGCCTGATTACTCGGGTTTTGGGACATCATAGGTGAGTTGGTAGTAGTCGTTTCTGTATCAGTTCCGGATTCGTTGTCGAATAATGTCAGTGCACCATCGTCAATTTCAGACGGTGTATCAATGACTTCATAAATACGACCTAAGGCCGCAGCGGTTTCTTGAAATTTCGTCATAATATAGGAACTACGGGATAGGGGGTCGGATACCTGACCTACGTAGAGGAAGAATGCCTGAATATCCCCAATGGAAATGGACCCACGTAATACCATAAGACCGCCTTGAATAGCGACGAGACAATAGGTAATTTGATTTAGGAACTTAACGAGAGGTTCTACTAGCTGACTTGTGAAAGCAGCACTTCGCATACTTTTAAATAGATTGTCGTTAAGTACATTTACTTGATTAGTAGTGGTTTCTTCTAGTCCAAAGGTTTGGATAATCGGTTTTCCTACTACAATTTCCTCTATACCACTATTGAAAACACCTAAAGCACTTTGATTTTTGAGATAGACACGACGCGCCCGTTTAGATAGCCACGTTAAGCATACGATACCAATCAGTATGATGACGATGATGGATGCTCCCAGAATCGGACTGATCCAAAGCATCATAGCAGTGGCGCCGATAATTCCGATAATGGCGGATACGAGGCCCGGCACGCCTTCGCCTATTGTTTCCGCAACGGTATCTAGATCGGAGGTGAGACGGCTTAATAGGTCGCCTCGTTGGTGATCGTGAAAGTATTCAATCGGCAATGAGTATAAATGAGTACTCATACGCGTACGTAATGCTAATACTGTTTTTGAACCGATGGAAGCCATCATATATTCGCCGCAGTATGTAAATAATGCATGACCGCTATAGATGGCGATGAGCCAGAGAATGATGGTATCTACCGAAGATATAATCGAATTAATATCTTGATCCGTTTTCAAACCGCTGACGATTGCATCTACAATTTTACCGAGTAAGACCGGGGCGGAGACTTCAAACATGGCTGCAGCAATCAGCGCTAAGATGAGTAGAGATAGCCAGCCCCATTGGCTTTTAGAGTCGATTAGGAAGCGACGTAATGGATTCATACTGTCACCTCCTGAGATGCTAAAATCTGTTGATATACAGTAGATGTACCTGCTAGTTCATCATGTGTGCCATAGCCTGCAACCTGGCCTCGGTTGATGATTAAGATGTGGTCCGCTTTTTTTGCAGCACTTACCTTCTGTTCTACAGAGATGAGGGCAGGTCGATTATCCTTTTGCAGTTCTTCATGTAATGCAGTACGGACAGAACGTTCTGTAGTGCCGTCAAGGGCGGAGAAACTATCATCGAATATAAACAGATCCGGTTTGCGGACAAGGGCTCTGGCCATAGCAAGACGCTGGCGTTGGCCACCGGATAGATTTGTACCGCCTTGGGAGACGATATACTGGTAACCACCTTCAAGGCGACTGATAAATTCATCCGCCTTGGATAATCGGCATGCATTTTCTATATCTTGAATTGAAATATCTTGGTCTGGTGCGGCACCATAACGTACGTTCATATCGACAGTGCCTGTAAATAAGTAGGCTTTTTGTGGTACATAACCGATATGTGCACGCAAGTCGTCTATATTCCACTGGTAGATGGATTTACCTTTGAAGAGAATATCTCCGGATTCAATGGAGAAAAGGCGAGGAATGAGATTTGTAATCGTACTTTTACCTGAGCCGATATCGCCCATGATGGCTAATGTTTCACCGTGATGAACGGTAAAGGAAATATTTTCTAAAGCAGGTGATTCCGCATTATCGTAGCGGAAGGTAACATTGCGGAATTCGAGTAATGGTGTATCCTGGGTTGCGGTCGTCGTTGATGGGGGTGTCTCATAACTTTGTTGCGTATGTAGCACCGATTTTGAGGCATTAGATTTTGCATCATCAGTGCGATAGGGCTCAGGGAATATATCCGAGTTTTTGTGTTCTAACAACTCTCGAATACGGGTGTAGCATACGATAGCTTCAGGAATATCGATGATTACGAAAATAGCCATGAGCATACTTAATAAAATGAGGTTGGCGTATTCGATGACGGCCATGATATCTCCTACCTGTAGCGTGCCCATGCTGACGTTGTATCCGCCGAGCCATAGGATGGCAACGGTACTCATATTAAATAGAATCAATATGGTAGGCAAACCGATGGCAAAGGTTTGCCTCAATCGCTTGTTGAGTTGTGCTGTTTCTGTGAAAATACGGATTTCTTTTTCGTTTTCGTAGCTTCTTCTGTTGAAAGCTCGTATAACAGGCATGCCCACAATATGATCGCGTACCATGTCTGTAATATCATCTAATTTCAGCTGTATCGCTTTGATGAGCGGTAAAGCACGGTTTTCAATAAAGATGATGGTGAATATCATACAAGCCATAACGACGAGGATGACGAGGCCCAGTTGCCAGCTTTTATAGAATGTAAGACCGAGACCGACACAAATCATGAGCGGCATAGGGAGAATCATATTTAATCCTTCTCCCAGGACGGATTGGATCTTCTCTACGTCTCGGCTTGTTCGCATGAGTATGGTACCGGTGCCAAAGTGTGTGAAGTCGCGTAGTGAAAAGTATTGTAAGGCTGTTATCAAGTCATTGCGCATGCCCTTACCTATAGTGGCGGAAATATGGGCGCTCATTGCTACGCTTAGGATTGCGGATAATACTGTTAAAAGTGCGACGATGAGCATATTCATGCTGGAGCTTGTAATCATTTCCAGGTCGCCACGGAGCACGCCGTCATTGATGATAGATGCTGTTAATGTCGGTATATATAATGTGCCTGTCACATTGAGTAAAGATAATATCGATACTGTAATTATGGGGACCCATAAGGGTTTTATATAATGGAAAAATGGTTTCATATAGAGCCTTTCGATATATTGCAGTTTAAAAGCGCACCTTTTATTATATTGTATAAAATTTAAATTAGCTAGAAGTATATTTTTACTTGCAGTTTAGTATCTATTAATAATTATTATGCTTTGCGATATGCGCTCTATCCTGCGCAAGTTGCTAGATAGACATATGCCGGCTTCTTTTTATCCTGAAACGGTAAGGCTTGACAAATCTAAAAAAATCAATATATTGATAGTGTAATAGTAAGTATCTGAACTGTACTTTCTGTTGGAGGAGGTTTTTTATGTCCACAAAGTCTATAACCGGTACGGGGCTATTATTGGCCGTCGCTTTACTGGCGCAAAGCTTGCGTCTTATTTTCCCGTTTATTCCTAATACGGTGAGCATGTTCCTCATCGGAACGATTACGTCGGCTACGTTTGTATTGGCGACGTGGCGTTATGGTTGGAAAAACGGCCTCGTTATAGCCTGGATCGCACCGGTGGTGGCTTACTTGCAAGGTATGTTGCCGGTGCCGCCGTTTATCCTGATTACGGGGCTTGGCACGACGGCCTATGTATTTGCCGTTTACTGGTTACAACATAAACCCAAGATATTACTTGTCGTCGCAGGTGCCATTGTGAAAGCGGGGGTGCTTTTTGGCGGATACTCGATATTCTTTTCGTTATTCTCATTCCCTGAAAAGATTGTTAACACCATGTTGTTCGTAGCTAGTTGGCCTCAGCTTGTCACGTCGTCATTGGGAATTATATTGGCTTTGATCGTTATGAAACGAGCTCGTCTTAGTTTCTAGTTATGACAACCCATTCAAAATAGATATGACTTTTAAGGGCGCTCATCACCGATGAACGCCCATTTTTGTTGACCTTACTCGTAGTCTACTTTTATAATTAACATATTGTATACGAATATGAGGAGTTGATTGGAATGAAGTTTAATACGAAATGCGTTCATGGCGGTGGCAAACCGGATAGTACCGGTGCGATTTCCCCTGCAATTTATATGTCCAGTACATTTTCCCATCCCCAATTGGGTGACACAACGGGGTATCAATATACGCGTGAGTCGAATCCGACGCGTGACCGTTTGGAACAATTGATTGCCGGTCTTGAGGAAGGTACGGATGCATTGGCATTTTCCTCGGGGATGGCGGCGGTGGACGCTGTATTCCATTTATTCTCCCCCGGGGACCACATCATATTAGGTGATGACCTGTATGGCGGCTCCATCCGCATGTTCACAAATATTTATGAACAGAACGGCATTGAATTTACCTATGTGGGAACGTCCGATCTAGATGCGGTGAAAGCAGCTTTCAAACCGAACACGAAGGCGGTATATATTGAAACGCCGACGAATCCGATGATGGAGATTACCGATATTCGTGCATTGTGTGCGTTGGCACATGAACGAAATGCACTGGTTATCATCGACAATACATTTTTGAGCCCTTATTTTCAGAAACCGTTGACCTTGGGTGCGGATATCGTGATTCACAGCGGCACAAAATTCATCGGCGGTCATCATGATGTTATTTCGGGATTTACGATTGTGAAAGATGATGAAGTCGCAGCAAAGTTGCGACTGATTTATAAAACGGTAGGAGCCTGCTTATCCGCCATGGACAGCTGGCTCGTTATCCGCGGTGTAAAAACATTGGCGCTTCGTATGGAACAGCATCAGAAAAATGCCATTGCCATTGCACAATGGCTTAAAAACGAACCGAAGGTGACCAAGGTATTATTTCCGGGGCTTCCTGAACATCCGGGTTATGAAATTAATAAATCACAGACTACAGGTTTTGGCGGTATGTTGTCCTTCGAGGTAGATAGTGAAGAAACGGCGAAGACCGTCTTAGAAGGAATCGAGTTGATTCAATTTGCTGAAAGTCTCGGCGGGACGGAATCTCTGTTGACGTATCCTGTAACGCAGACACATCCGGATTTAAAACCGGAGGATGCGGAGCGCAAAGGCATTACACGCCGATTGCTGCGCTTGTCTGTAGGGATTGAAGATACGGATGATCTGATTGCCGATTTAGCGCAAGCTTTCAAAAAATAAAAGGAGTTTCGATGGGACGATATAATTTTGATCAAATCTTGGATAGAACTCATACGAAATCGTTAAAGTACGATTTCGCTGTGCAGCGGGGGAAACCGGCGGATATCCTACCGTTTTGGGTGGCGGATATGGACTTTGAGATACCTTCAGAGTTGAAACAGATTTTGTTGGACCGTGTAAATCATGGCGTATTCGGATATACGGATACGGATGATTCATATTGGAATGTGCTGGAGCACTGGTTTACATCTCGTTTTAACTGGACCCCTCAAGCTAAATGGCTTGTGAAGACGCCGGGAATCGTGTTCGCGTTGGCGATGGCGGTTCGCGCTTTCACAAAGGAAGGGGACGGTGTTCTCATCAATCAACCGGTGTATTATCCTTTCAGCATGGTAATTGATGATAATGATCGACGTCTCATCAATGTGCCTCTTATAAAAGGAGATGAAAAATATACTATCGATTTTGAGGGCATTGAACGCGCTATCGTCGAGGAACATGTTGCGTTATTCCTCTTGTGTAATCCTCACAATCCGGTGGGGCGCGTGTGGACTGAGGAAGAACTGAGACGTCTTGGCGATATCTGTATCAGACATAACGTGATCATTGTGAGTGATGAAATTCACGCTGATTTTGTGTGGGATGGTCATACACATCGCGTATTTGCCGGACTCGGTGAAGCGTATGCGGAGCATTGTATTGTATGTACGGCGCCGAGTAAAACCTTTAACATTGCAGGCCTGCAGGTGAGCAATATTTTTATTCCGAATGATTCGTTGCGCCGACGTTTTATCAAGGAAATCGACCGTGCCGGTTACAGTCAGTTAAATACGATGGGCATTGTTGCCTGTGAAGGAGCGTATAAGGTTGGGGCCCATTGGCTCGATGAACTGAAGGAATATATTCAAGGGAATATTCAATTCACTATCGATTATTTTGAAAGACATATGCCTAAGATTCACATGTACAGACCCGAAGGGACTTATCTCATGTGGTTCGATTGTTCTCAACTGCCACTGAGCCCTGTAGAACGGGACGAATGGATCGTGAATGATGCAAAGCTGTGGCTTGATACAGGTTCCATGTTCGGGGTTGACGGCGAGGACTTTGAGCGGATTAATGTAGCCTGTCCGAGAAAGACCCTGGAACAAGGTCTCGATGCATTGCGAAGCGCTTATGAGAAAAAAGGTTTTTAAATTGTATAAAGCCTAGAGGTGATATTATGCCTATTAAAGTGATAAAAAATTTACCGGCCATTACGAAGTTAGCTCAGGAAAATATTTTCGTTATGGATACGGAACGAGCGGAAAATCAACAGATTCGTCCGCTTCATATTCTGCTTGTCAATTTGATGCCTACAAAGGAGATTACGGAAACACAGATTTTGCGTGCTCTCAGTAACAGTCCGCTGCAGGTGAATCTGACATTGCTACATACGGCGTCGAGAAAATCTAAAAATACGGATGAAGAATATTTGGAAACCTTTTATCGAACCTTTGACGAAGTGAAGGATGAGTTTTTTGACGGTATGATTATTACCGGCGCCCCTGTAGAACTGATGCCTTTTGAAGAGGTGGATTACTGGTCTGAGCTCGTAGAGATTATGGACTGGGGTGAAGAACACGTTTATTCCACCTTTTATATTTGCTGGGGTGCACAGGCCGGCCTTTATCATCATTTCGGTATCAATAAATCCGTCATGGATGAAAAGTTATTCGGTGTGTATGAGCATGATATTTATAATGATCAACCTGTATTAATGCGCGGATTTGATGAAAAGTTCTGGATGCCTCATTCCCGTCATACGACGGTATCGTTGCAGCAGATTAAGGATAATCGTGAATTGGAATTATTGGCCGGATCTAAACCGACCGGTGCCGCTATTGTACGTAGTCTTGATAATAAGCATATTTTTGTGTTCGGTCATGCCGAGTATGATTGGGATACCCTTAATCGGGAATATGTGCGGGATATCAAGAAGGGATTGAAAATCGATGTACCGGAAAACTATTTTCCCGATGATGATCCAAAACAGCGACCCGTTGTGCGTTGGCGTTCGGTGAGCACGTTGTTGTTTACGAATTGGCTCAATTACTATGTATACCAGGAAACACCGTATATTATTGAACAGATACAAAAAATGAAGTTTGAGCGCGATAAAAATTTAGGTGCCTATATTTAATCTTATAGAATGTTAGTAGCCCCTGAACGGGTTTCAAAGCCTCCAAGGCTATCCACCTCGCTACGCGAGGCCGCCAAGTCGTTTTGAAACCCGTTCAGGAGCTTTTTTATTTTAGGAATAAAATAGGTACCTACATATTATCGCTTGGAGAATTGGCAAGTCGTTTTTGAGAAACCATTGGTTTTTATTTGAGGCTTTTTAACTATAGGCGCCTAAACTTTTAAGGGGTATAAGCGGATGTCACGAAATGCCCCATAGTTTTAAGTTATGGAGAAGGTGCTGTAAAAAATAGTAGACATAATTTTTAAAGCATAGTACTATACTAGGTATAAAACAGATGAGATAGTTATCACATATAAAGGAGTTGTTACGATGAGCAAACAATACAGATTTGAAACTTTACAATTACATGCAGGGCATACGGTGGACCCGACAGGTTCCCGCGCGGTGCCGATTTATCAGACTACATCTTTCGTGTTTAAGGATGCGGAGGAAGCGGCAGGCCGATTTGCGTTAACAAATCCGGGTGCAATTTACAGCCGTCTCGGCAATCCTACGACGGATGTGTTGGATGCTCGTGTGGCACAACTCGAAGGCGGTGCAGGCGGTATTGCGGTAGCATCCGGTTCCGCAGCGGCTACTTATGCGATTCAAAACGTAGCGGGCACAGGTGATAATATTGTGGCTGCGTCCACATTGTACGGCGGTACATATAATCTGTTTACTGCCACACTACCTCGCTTCGGTATCACCACAAAGTTGGTTAATCCGGACAATTTAGATGAATTTGACGCGGCTATCGATGATAATACAAAGGCCGTATATATTGAGACAATCGGTAACCCGGGTATCAATTTGATTGACGTGCAGGCGGTAGCGGATATCGCTCACAAACACGGTGTGATTTTAATCGTAGATAATACATTTGCATCTCCGTATCTGTTCCGTCCGCTTGAACACGGTGCAGACGTAGTTATTCATTCGGCGACTAAATACCTTGGCGGTCACGGTACGACCTTGGCGGGTATTATTGTAGAGTCCGGTAAATTCGATTATAAAGCATCCGGCCGTTATCCCGGCTTTGTGGAAGGGGATGAACATTATAACGGTTTAGTGTACGGTGATCTACCGATTCCTTTCACCGTGAAAGTCCGCACTCAGTTATTGCGTGATACAGGTGCCTGCATTACTCCGCTGGCATCCTGGCAAATCCTACAAGGCATTGAAACATTATCCTTACGCGTGGAACGCCATGTGGAAAACACCCGTAAAGTCGTAGAATTCTTGAGTAAACATCCTAAAGTATCCTGGATCAATTATCCTGAGTTAAAAGACAGCAAATATAAAGCCTTGGCGGATAAATACTTCCCTAAAGGAATCGGCGCTGTCTTTACATTCGGCGTAAAAGGCGGCAAGGAAGCGGGTATCAAATTTGTTGATGCATTGGATATTTTCTCCAACTTGGCGAATGTGGCGGATGCGAAATCTCTTGTTATTCATCCGGCATCCACTACACATGCTCAGCTTAACGAAGAGCAACAGAAATCTGCCGGTGTTACACCTGATATGATTCGTTTATCCGTAGGTCTTGAAAATATTGATGATATCATCGAAGATTTGGCACAAGCTTTGGACAAAGTATAATTGAACGTAGTAAAAGAACCTTGGATCATTGATCCAAGGTTCTTTTTTGAAAGGGAGTATAGTGTTATTTGACTTACGGTGTGTGGACATAAGTCAAATATTCGTCTACATGTACGTAGACTTAGGAGAGCCTGTGGTGTGTGTGTCACAGGTTGTTAGTGTGTGAGAGTGTGTATAGTATGTGTGTTATATGTAGTGTTTGTCCAGACGAGTGGTTAGGGTCTGAATTGCTCCCCCGGACGTTAAATTGGAATTAGTATTTTGTGTTTTTTACTTTTGCACTCAATACTTGACCGGAAGTAGCATCGACTTTTACTTCAGCGTTTTTACCGCCGCCAGTAGTCATGTCGAATTCGTATACTACTCTGCCGCCGTCGCGTTCAACAGTCCATTCCATTGTTTGGAAATCGCTACCTACTTTTTCGATAGCTTTAGTTTCCGCTACTTCCGGAATGATAATGTTTTGAACGTTGAAAGTTTTGTTGGATTTGGAAGAGCCATATTTTTTAGCTTCTTTAGAAATGACTTGACCGGACGCTTCATCAACCTTTAATTTAACTTCTCGGTTGCCGGAGAAGCCTTCAACTTCATAGTAAGGGTTGTGTTTTGCATCATAGGAAATCGATTTCACTGTAGCATTAGGGAAATATTGATGGAATGTCGTTACGGCACCCATGTAATCAACAGAGGAATTCTGTTGGTTGGAAGGAGTTACACTGCCGACACCGGCCCAATTACTGCGGTTATTGTATGCGCCATGATTTGCAGCACTAACTGCACCGGCCAATAATACTGTACTAACACCTAATGCACATAATACCTTTGATAATTTCTTAACATTTTTCATAGTAATGCCTCCTGAATACCAAAAATCAAGGTAATATATTACGGTTTTTGTAAAAGTAGATTTTGTTCAATCTACTTTTACATAATTTAATGGTACTACATGAAAATTAGATGAAGAAACAGAGAGTTTTGTATAAATATCTCCATATCTTTTAGTTATTACTGATACCTAATTTTCCTGATAATGATATATTGAATACTATATATAAATTATACATTATAACAGGTTCTGTTATTAACGATTTTATAACTGCATATGACTATAGTCAACCGAAATTGATGTATGTGTAGTTGACAATTAAAAATACAAGTGATTTAATACAAATAGTTAGTAGTTTGTTTAGCATATAGGCATCATGATGTACATCGATGACAAGTGATGTCGTGTGCTGGATCGGTTGTATTATTTTCCACTGAAGTCGTTAATGGAGGTATACCATGAGTTCTACCGTTTCGAAACCATCTAAAATTAGTACTCGTCAGCTGACCATGACAGCCTTATTTGTGGCGTTGATTGCAGTAGGGGCCTTTATACGGGTGCCATTGCCGAATTGTCCTTTCACATTGCAAATTCTGTTCACTACCTTGGCCGGCATTGTCCTCGGTAGTCGTTTAGGTGCTATCAGCGTAGGAATTTATATTGTTTTAGGACTCATCGGAGTGCCTGTTTTTACATCCGGTGGCGGTCCCGGATATATTTTGCAGCCTACATTCGGATACTTGATAGGATTTATGATCGGTGCCTATGCTGTAGGTCGTATTGCGGAATCCATGCAGGTGTTATCATTTAAACGGTTGTTGGTAGGGGCCGTTATAAATCTATTTATTGTGTATGGTCTCGGTATGATTTATCTATACTTCATTATGAACTTCTATCTTGGCAAACCGATTGGTGTTGAAGCCGTTATCCTTACATGTTTCTTGATTCCGGTAGGTCCCGATTTATTCTTGTGCGCTGTAGCCGCATCTCTTGGAAAACGAATTGTGAAAGAATTGCAGTTCTGAGATACAATTTAATTATGGCTTTTAGATAGAATCTGATTGTGATTATTTCGCTTATTAAAATAAACCGCCTCTAAAGACTCTGCCCGGCCGATAATGTGCCGTCAGGTTGCTTTAGAGGTGGTTTATTTTTTATGGATATACGTAACCCAGAATCGGTTCCGCTGCTTTCACTTTTTGAATTTCTATATATGGTTGTTGTCGTCCATGGAAGTCCCGCGTGGATACTTTACCTTCAATGGATATCCATTGATCGTTCTGGAAGCTGTCTCCATTTTCTTTATGGACGGTCATTCCCACCGGTGCTATATCGGCGATACAGCAGGTCATCGCCATACGGGATAGGGTGAATTCATTATTTTTTAACGTATTATCATCGCGGTTTACATAGCCGGTCATATATACGGTATAGTCTTTATACTGTTCCGCGTTAGAACCTATTTTGACAATCGTCTGATAGAAATTATCCGAGTTCAAAACGATTTCTTTTTTATCTTTTGAAATCCCCGGTTCTTTACTTTCATTATTAATCGTAATGACCTCACCTATATCGTCGCTGGAGAAATCAAAATTATTGGTGTCGTCATTAATCCGTGCGGAACCCTGAACTTGTGCGGTAGGAACGAGAACAGGCGGTACGATGAGCAGCATCAGGGGAATGACGATAGGTACAACAGTACGCCAATTGTGTTTGTATTGGCGTTGAGGGGCCCATGCGACGGTGACTATACCCCCTA
Source organism: Veillonella rodentium (assembly GCF_900187285.1). Lineage (NCBI taxonomy): Bacteria > Bacillati > Bacillota > Negativicutes > Veillonellales > Veillonellaceae > Veillonella > Veillonella rodentium. The sequence continues at coordinate 353,628 of NZ_LT906470.1, forward strand.
GGATTAGGGCGATTCCGCTGAGGGCGAGCAATAATTCATAGCGCGGAGCCACATAGTTTAAATAACGACCTGTCACGATGAGATAGATACAGGTAATACCCAGCGTGGCATAGAGCAGACCTTTCACGATGGAAAAGCGATCTTTGGTTGATAGTTCTGAAAACATACAATCATCTCCTTAGTGATGCAGAACCGATACAATATAATAACTATTAATACAGAAAAATTTATGGTATTCTCTGATATAAAAGATTACTGAATTAACTTGAGAAATAAAAGTGCTGTAAGACCGGCGGTAATGACGACGGTCAATCCGAGACGCCATATGAATGTGACCGGAACGTATTGCCGTAGCAGGTATACATTTTTTATATCCATCATAGGGCCTAAGATGAGAAAGCCCATGACGGATCCGAGTGGAAAGAGGCCGCTTAAGGTTTTCCCGATGATGGCGTCCGATGTGGAGCATACGGAGAATAGGAATGCTGCCAATAATAGTACCGGAATAGTCGCCATATCCGGTAATGCAATGCCTGCATTGAGCAGAAACGGTTTGCCGTAAACCTGAAAGACGGCTACGACAGCGGCAGCGATGGAAAAATATAACAATAATTGTGTAAATTCACGCTCCATATGAAGTAATAGGATTTTAGGAGATACTGCTGATTGTCTGAACATTCTTTCTGTTAAAGAACGTTTTTTTATTGTAGCGCCTGTATCGTCGTTATAAACGGTTTCTTGAACACCTGATGGGGGGGAGGAAAGACTCAAGGCTTCGTATATGAAGTTTTGGCCGCTCTGTTTTGAACCCCTCAGCTCTGATAATCGGGGCGGGCGGTATCGAAATGATAACGCCACAATGAGTGCTACGGAGAGACCGAGTAAAATACGCCATACAGTTATCATCGGATTATCCGGAAATGCATACCAGGTGGACAGTATGGTGATCGGATTGATGATAGGGCTGGCGAGCATGAATAAAATCACTACCGATAGAGGCACGCCCCGGTCAATTAACGCCTTGAATAAAGGTATTATAGCGCAGTCGCAGACGGGCAAAACGAGTCCGCTCATCATGGCCGTGCCGTAGCTTTTCCATGAATGGCCGCCTAAAAGTTTTAATAATATGCGTTGAGGTACGAAAAAACGTATGCCTGTAGCGGCAATGGTCCCTAACAATAGAAATGGTATGGCTTCAATGATGAGTCCGGTCACTATGGCGAAACACTGATGAACCGAATAGGGCACATCGTGCCGGAAAACGGTGACGATCAGGATATAAGCGGTAAGGACCATAATGAGCAGGTTCGGAATCAGGCCCCATGTGTTTTTCCTGCATAGCCGTTCCACATCTTTTGCCGTCGGCTTTATGATGATGTGGGCATCCGGATTATAAGAGTGCAGCAGATTATCATGTTGATCCGACTCCGTAATGATAATGTCGGCGCAGTAAAGTTGGCTTTCAGCATTGGCACCTAAGGCGGGCAGTATCGTGGATATAAATGCGTCGCTACAAAGGTACAGTACTTTTTCTATGCGTACCTTGTCGCGTAAATCTTTACTGTATAACAGGGCTTCTAATTGGTGAAAGCCGAGCATGCCGTTCCATTCAATCCATAACTCTTTCGGTTGCACCTTATCGAGACAGGTTGCGATTGTTTTGCTGATATCTGTGTAGGATTCCTGGTGGCTTGGATTGATGGCGCTTAACTGATCGGGATTCAATACGAGCGGCTCTTTGATGAGTTTGGTGGAGCCTTCCTCAGCTGAAATAAGGGCTGTACCGCCCAGTTTCTTGCGATGCTGTAATTGTTCATTGATAAGTGTACTTTTACCGGATCCTATGAAGCCCATAACAATATAAACGGGAATCATGATTCGCACACTTCGTTGTGGACCATCGGTACATTAAAATCGGTACCGATAACGACGAGACTGTAATCGGTGGATTCTGTCGGACTCAGCGTACAGTAATGGGTACCATACTGGATTTCATGAGGTCCCTCTGCCGTCGGTACAATGCCTTTGGCACGCAGTACCGTATCGGGCATTCCTTCCATGACGGTTTTCCACTGCAATGTGGTGAGACTTCGTAAATTCTTGTATGTATGGCTCATAAAGTGATGATGATCATGCAGTGTTTCCACATGATGATCGTGGTGGAGCTGATTGATATAGTCCCGTAATGTCAATGTATCCCAAGGTTCTTCGTGAATCGGTGTGTGTGGCGCCAATTCGTCAATCATGTGTTTTGTTACGTCCGTTTGTCGACTGTCTGTTGTATGACTCAGAAATATGGCATCACTATGTGTGATTTGATCCTTGAAGAAGAGTCCGAAGTTTTTGATGAACATCGGCGCCTGCATGGCATCGACCGTAGTTATGGCTGCATAGACATATGCCTTTTCGGCGATATCCTCGTCTTCACAGGTCTGTAGAATTTCGCTGAGTTTGCTTACGCCGGATGGTTCAATATATATGACATCGATAGAGTCGTCTTTGAGGATGTTGAGCAGGGCTTCCCGAAAGTTTCCCTGCAAGCTGCAGCAGATGCAACCTGATGTGACTTCCTGTACGGTGGCGCCCGTTTGTGCCAGGTGGACCGCATCGAGGCTGGTTTCGCCGAAGTCGTTTTCTATAATAAGGACTTTATCAGTCGTCTTGTGTTCTTTTAGGATATGTTGCAAAAATGTTGTTTTCCCGGAGCCGAGAAAACCGGATATGATGACAATGGGAATCATATGCACCTCCTGAATAATGTAAACACAGTATACACCCATAGAATAACATATAAAATACTCCTATGGGTATATGCATACTTATGAATGACAAGATGATGGGAGTGTTTATCTAAAATATAATAATTATATGCTTTATATGAGTATATTGGTATATATTCAAGGGTTTCATAAATATTTGTACAGAAAAAGGCGTATGCCTCATCATGTATATATGAATGCATACGCCTGTATGAATAAATATTTAATTATGTAATTATTGCAATTTTGCCAATAATGCTTTGAGATAAATGAATACACGCTCCACAGATGGGAGAAATACTCGTTCTTGAGGGGTGTGCGGACTAACGATGGTAGGCCCGAAACTGATCATTTGTGTTTTGGGTAAAACACCTTTTAGCAGACCACATTCGAGTCCGGCATGAATCGCATTTACATTCGCCGGTGTATCGGATATTTCGTTATATAAAGAGATAGCCTGTTCCTCCAGTTTTGAGCCTTTATCGTATTCCCATGCAGGATATCCGCCGGTGCGAGTAGCGGATACGCCGAGGGCGCTGGCTAACAATAACATTTTCTTTGCTAAATAATCGAGACTGTTACCATTGGAACTACGGATGGAAATCAGCACTTCAATGGTATGAGTATTTTCGCGAACGATGGCGATATTGTCCGATGTTTCCACGAGGTTCGGAATGGTTTTGCTCATGGAATGAACGCCGTCTTCAGCGAGGTATACATAGGAGAGGAGAGCTTCCGACGTGTCGTCCGCATAGACTACCTTTGGTGCCGGAATGTCCTCGATGACAAATTTGAGGTCCGGATCCTGTACGGAGTACTCATTTTGATATTGTTTTTCATGGAATTCCAACAATGTTTTGATGGCTTCCACATCTTCGGAACGGACGGAGAGTTCCGCTACGGCTTTTGACGGGATGGCATTATGTTTTACGCCGCCCGTGAAAGAAGCTAAATTGATAGAATATTGTTTTTGTAAATCATAGAGGACACGTGCTAAAACCTGGTTGGCATTAGCGCGCTGCTCAATGATTTCGATGCCCGAGTGACCGCCTTTAAGTCCCGTTACGGCAAGGGATAAGCCCGCATCATATCCTTGCAGATTGTTTTCCCGCAAGAGGGGAATGCTCACATGTATATGACAACCGCCCGCGCAACTTACGGTGAAGTCATGTTCTATTTCCGTATCGAGGTTGAGCAGGTAATCGCCTGTGACCTGGCCTTCTTTAATAGCGAAGGCGCCGTCCATACCCGTTTCTTCATTTGTGGTAAATAGTAACTGCATAGGGCCGTGCTGCTGTGCATCGTCTTCGATAACGGCGAGCATCATCGCCGCGCCGATGCCGTTATCCGCCCCCAGCGTGGTGTGGTCGGCGTGCATCCATTCGCCTTCGATGATGTTAGCGATAGGATCTTTTGAAAAGTCGTGGCTTGAGTCGTGGTCTTTTACACAGACCATATCGATATGACCCTGTAGGATAACGGATGGACGATTTTCATAGCCCGGGGAAGCCGGTTTTTTAATGACTACATTGTAAAGTTCGTCTTGCTGTACTTCAAGACCTAAGTTTTTTGCAAAGTTTACAATATAATCGCTGATAGCCTTTTCGTTGCCTGATTCACGAGGAATTTGGCTCATGTCTTTAAAAATTTCTAATACTCGTTTGGCTTGAACGATTGTTTCCATAGTGGTACCTCTCATTCTTATTTCAGTATGAATAAACATCAGTATACGGCTGAGCTATATTGAAAGATATAGTAAATCTTTTCAGTGGATAACATACTGCACTTTATACTTACTTTCACAAAGCCGAAATGATTTATACGACAGTATATATTGTATATATATAGTTATATCATAAGAATGATTATTAGCATAGTTTACCATTGAATGAATGATTTATAATGATGGCGGTATATATGGGCGTAATAAGCGAATCAGGTTGCATATACATGAATTGGATATCGTAAAAATTAAGCATATAACATAATATGAATCATTCAATTATAATTATACTGGCTATATGCCGGTTATAATGTATAATAAACGTATACGTAGGATTTAAATTATCGGTGCGTACTTATATCTATTGCATAGCAGAAGGTTGGTGAACTGATGCAGCACGAACGTCGTAATATCAGTATGTTTATGGATTTTTATGAAATGACCATGGCTCATGGTTATTATAGAAAGCAGGCGAATACGGATCGTGTCGCTTTCGATGTGTTCTTCCGTCGTAATCCGGACAAGGGTGGCTTTGCTATTTTTGGCGGATTGGAGCAGATTGTTGAATATATTTTAAATTTGCATTTTGATGAATATGACATTGCTTATTTTCGGGAACAGGGCATATTCAGTGAAGAATTTTTATCATATCTGAAAGATTTTTCTTTCACCGGCGATGTGTATGCGTTTCCTGAAGGATCCATCATTTATCCCAATGAACCGGTTATAACTGTCGTGGCCCCTCTCATTGATGCGCAGATTATAGAAACTGCCGTATTGGCGATGATGAATCACGAGTCGCTTATAGCGACAAAAGCAAACCGCATTGTCCGTGCTGCGGACGGGCGCATCGTTTCGGATTTCGGAGCCCGGCGCGCTCATAATGTGGATGCCGCCGTATACGGTGCACGGGCCGCTTACATCGGAGGGGTTCATTCTACGGCAACTGTTCTCGCGGGACAGCAATTCGGTATTCCCGTCAGCGGGACCATGGCCCATAGCTGGGTGATGTACTATGATTCTGAATATGAGGCTTTTAAAGCCTACGCGGAACTGTATCCGGATAATGCGATATTCCTTGTCGATACGTATGATGTGTTAAATTCCGGTGTGCCGAATGCCGTCAGGGTGGCAAAGGACGTGTTAGAACCTATGGGACATCGGTTGAAAGGCATTCGACTTGATTCGGGGGATTTGGCGTATCTGGCGAAACAGGCGCGGCGAATTCTTGATGATGCAGGCCTTACGGACTGTAAAATCGTGGCATCCAACAGCCTTGATGAATATACGATTACATCGTTGTTGAGTCAGGGCGGGCCTATCGACATGTTCGGCGTAGGGGAAAGGCTTATCACATCTAAGAGTGACCCCGTATTCGGCGCCGTGTATAAAATTGTAGGCATTGAAAAAAACGGTCGCTGGGAACCTCGTATCAAGGTATCCGAGTCCGTTGAGAAGATTACGAACCCGGGACTAAAAAAGGTGTATCGCGTGTATAATGAGCAGGGCCGTGCCATTGCGGAATTATTGACGTTGCCGGAGGAAGTGCCGAATACGGATCAACCGTATCGCTATATCGATCCGGAGCAACCGTGGCGCGAGCTGTACTTTGAGCGCTGTACGTTTAAAGAGATGCAGCAACTTGTTATTAAAGACGGAAAGCTGTTAATGGACTTACCGTCGTTGACGGAAATTCGTGCGTATGTTCAAAAACAGCTGTATGATGAAATCTGGCAGGAAGAACAGCGCTTTGAAAATCCGCATCGTCATTATCTGGATATGAGTCCCGATTACTATCATATGAAGATGGATTTACTCAATCGCATTGGACGTAAGAAATAGGAGGTCTTATGTTAAAAGATGCAGAGTCTACGAAGAAGGCCCTGATTCAATGGATCAGAGATTACTTTCAGCAAAACGGACCTCAGTGCAGTGCCGTAGTAGGCATTTCGGGCGGGAAAGATTCGACTATTGTGGCGGCGCTCTGTAAAGAGGCCATCGGTGCGAATCGTGTCGTAGGTGTTCTCATGCCGAACGGCGTGCAGTCCGATATCGATGATGCGGAAGCGGTGGTGAAGCACTTGGGCATTCCCTATGTAGTGGTGAATATCGACGAGGCTTATAAAGCATTGACATCTGCGATCATTAAGGGCGAGCATTTCAGTTCTGTTACGAAGCGGACGGAATTATCCGAGGATGCTTTGATTAATATGCCGCCTCGATTGCGCATGACCGTACTGTATGCAGTGGGGCAGAATTTACCGAATGGAGCGCGCATTGCCAATACTTGTAACGGTTCGGAGGACTATGTGGGATACTCCACAAAATTCGGGGACAGCGCAGGGGATTTCAGTCCGTTGGCTCATCTCGTGGTGGAGGAGGTTCGTCAAATAGGACGTCTGTTGGATATTCCGGCGTATTTGGTGGATAAAATACCGAGTGACGGCCTTAGCGGACAATCCGACGAGGATAAGCTGGGATTTACCTATGCCGTCTTGGATCGGTATATTCGGAGCGGTGATATCGATGATGCGAAAACAAAGGAACGCATTGATCATCTGAACCGTATCAATCGACATAAATTGGAATTGATGCCGGCTTTCAATCCCTTTGAAAAGTAGTTATATAGATGGTAATCATGGAGGAATTATGGATACTAAAATTGCCTTAATCGCTACCGGAGGTACTATTGCCGGTCAAGGAGCGTCAGATACGGATTTGACAGGGTATACACCGGGGGTATTAGGACTTGATGAAATCCTTGCCTCTGTACCGGGTACAAAACCGTATGGCCCTTATGCATATACGCAGTTCAGCAATATTGAAAGTTCGGATATTACTGTTAAAGACTGGATTAAATTGGCAAAAGTGGTGCAGCGTCTGGTGAACCGGGATGATATCAGCGGTGTTGTTATCACACACGGCACGGATAGTATGGAGGAGACGGCATATTTTCTGAATTTGACTGTACATACGGATAAACCTGTTGTGATTACCGGATCCATGCGGCCTGCAGGGGCTATCAGTGCTGATGGACCTATTAATCTGTTACAGGCCATTCAGGTTGCTCGTACGCCGGAATCTGTAGGTAAAGGTGTTTTAGTCGTACTTAACGGATATATTGACGGGGCTCGTGACGTGTCAAAACGGAATACCACAAATGTAGCAACCTTTGATAGTCCGTTAGTGGGACATCTGGGCATAGTTCAAGACGGTAAGGCGTATTATTATAGAGCTTCAACGCGTCGTCATACGAATCAATCTATATTTGATGTGACCGACTGCGAAGAATTGCCGCGCGTGGTTATCTTGACTTGCTATGGAGGCATGGATGATATGGTGCCGCTCAGTGTGGTGGCGACCAATCCGGACGGCCTTATTCTGGCCGGCCTCGGACATGGTACGATTCCTCAAAATGTGCGGCAGATTACGCAGAATCTGTCCTTTCCGATTGTGCGTGCATCCAGGACGGGCAGCGGAATGGTATCAGCCGTGCCGCAAGATGCAGTAGCCGGTTATTTGGTGAGCGATACCTTGAGTCCACAGAAGGCGCGTATCTTATTGATGTTAAGCCTCACGAAAACAAAACACCTGAAAACATTACAAGAATATTTTCATGAATATTAATTTGAAATTCATTTTCGCGTCTCATAATATATTTGACAGTTTTATATGCAATAAACCGTACATCTCAATCGCCTAGATGTACGGTTTTTTCTTGGAATATATTCAGTTGGTTTGATGTGTTCATGAATTGCCCACAGTTGTTTATGAATCCACCTTCAGTTATTCATGAATCTATCTTCAGTTATTCCTTAATCGGAATTAGTAGAAATTAAATCCGTTCCGTTCTGTAAGGCCCGTTGTACGCCTACGTAGACGGCTTTGGCCAAGGTGTCGCCAAAGAGTGAAAAGGATCCCGCATCGGTTAAAATATCTCCGTTTGTATCGATGGTGAGGATGATTCCGTCCGTTGACGTGCCTGTAGCGGAGGTAAAATGTTCTTGCGTAACGGCATCCGGAATATCTTCGTTGATAAATGGATGGCGACGTACGCTTTCTATATGCCAATCCTGAATAGCTGCCGTCTTGGCTTCGGTGATGGTCATAATCGCTTTTACCATGGCGCTGTCCGTCAGCGCCTTGTTTGTAAAAATCAGGATATTAATCGTTCCGGGCGTTGTGAATACGCCGTTTTTTTCTTCGTAGCAATATCCTGTTCCTGCGCGGTGGGCCGTTTTATCATAACCGGCGGTTACGATTGTTTCGACGATGGTGTCGCGTTCCTCTATTTTGGCATACGCGTGGTGAATCATATCGGCCGACGTGAGCAGCGCGGTACTGAAATGGACGGGTGTATCGATATGTTCGAATTCCTGGGCCAAATAATTCGATACGGAGCCGCCGGGCAAATCCTTTTCTGTTTCAATTCGGTATGTCAGTTGCTGATTCCGTACGGCCAATGTATGGTGAAAGCCTCCGTTCAAGTGCCCGCTGGATAGGGAATAGTGAATATCATCGAATAAAACGGTTACTGAATTGATTTCTTTTGTTATGTGACCACCTGTGGCGAGTTCGTCCGGTGCTTCGTATGGATTGGTAAACATGGTGGGGCTCCCTGTAGTTTTATATAAATGTTTTGTTATACGTGAAATTATATCATACTTTTACCGAGAAATTTGGTATACTAGCAAGAGACTAAGGAGGTATATATGACTGAAATTTGGACGATCTTATCAACATTATTATTTAATGATGAAAGTACGATAATACATCTTAAGGACTGGTTTTTTAGTCAAGCCGGAAATATTTTAATTGCTCTGATTATATTTCTGGTAGGACGATACGTAATTCATTGGGTTCAGCGCGTGGCGGAGCGTGTTATGACGCGTGCCGATTATGACCCGGCGGCGATGAGCTTTGTCAGCCAGATGGTTTATTATGTGTTATTGGTGGGACTCATTTTGATTTGTATTAATCAACTCGGCGTTCCTACGACGAACTTTATCGCCGCTTTCGGTGCTTTTGGTTTAGGTATCGGCTTGGCGTTGCAGAATAATTTGGCAAACTTAGCATCGGGGCTTTTGATTTTGCTGTTCAAACCGTTTCGTGCGGGACATTACATTTCCGTTGGCAATATTGAAGGAAATGTGCAGGCGATTCAATTTATGAATACTATCATCACTACAAAGGATCAAAAACGCGTATATATCCCGAATTCTCAGATGACATCGCAACCGGTAACGAATTTTTCGTATATGCGTGAGCGTATGATTCCCTTTGTATTTGATATCAGTTATGATAATAATCATCACGAAGCTATTCAACTTTTAAAAGATGTGTTTTCGAAGGATAAGCGTATTCTTAACAGCAAATCTATGGAAATCGGCATCAAGGAATTTGGCGATAATTCTGTGCGCATAGCTGCATTTGCTCGTGTTAACACTAGTAATTACCTTGACGTATTTTATGATACGATGTCGAGTGTGAAAGATACGTTTGATGAACATGGTATCGATATTCCGTATCCGCAACGCGTTGTATATGTACGGGACGTAGATTCCTCTGCTGTTGAGCATGAAGCCAAGTTGAACCTTAAACGTGATGAAATGAATGCATAGAAAGAGAGAAGTATGTTTACGATTATAAAACGAATGGTTTTTGCAGCTATCTGCATAGGGGCTTTTTTAGCTTTCACTGCAGGTGCGGACAATACAGCTGCGGCGGCAGCAATTTCACCGCCGTCGACCATCGGTGAGGCGGTAGTACTTATTGATGCGGATACGAAAGAGGTTTTATTCGCAAAGAATCCCAATAAATGGATGCATCCTGCGAGTACCACGAAAATGGTAACGCTCCTGACCGCTCTTGAATTGAAGGGGACTCATCTCGATGAACTGGCGACAATCAGCAATTATGCGACGAGTATGGAGGAATCCAATCTCGGTGTACGGGTAGGTGATCAGATTACGTTGGAGGCTGTTCTTGAAGGTATGATGGTTGCCAGCGGCAATGATGCGGCCGTTGTAGTCGCGGAAAATGTGAGCGGTTCTGTGGAAAAGTTTGCCGCTGATATGAACCGCATCGCCTCAAAGGCGGGCGCGAAGAACAGTCGTTTCCTGAATCCGCATGGATTAACACAGGTGGGGCATCACTCCACGGCTCTTGATTTGGCACGTATCGCCGCATACGGAATGAAGTATCAGATGTTCCGCGATAAGGTAGCAAATGATTACTATAAGGTGCCATATCAAAATCGCAATCCTGAGACGATTCGTACGACAAATATTTTCATTCGTAACAAATATCCCGGTGCAAACGGGCTCAAGACGGGATATACGCAGGCGGCCGGTGAATGTCTAATCGCTTCGGCGACGCGTAACGGACATACCATGATTGTGGTTATGCTCAACGATGATAACCGGTGGAACGAAGCGGTGCAGTTTTTGGACTACGGCTTTAAACTTCGCGGCGTTATATAATGTCGTTATTAAAGTATCGTTATAATTATTAACCTGATTAATATAGTCTATAAATTTTAATATAATTAGTAGGCTTATAATTATTGATTTTCAGTTATGTGCTTTTACCGTTTTGTTGTCGCGGATGTAAGTAAACCTTATTATGTGGGAGGATGTATGAGTTCGTTTTTTGCATTTTTAAAACGTATGCGTTTCATCAATCGATGGAGTCTCATGCGCAATACGGAAACGGAAAATATTCAGGAGCATAGTTTAGAGGTAGCTATGGTGGCCCATAATTTGGCGGCTTTAAAAAATGAATACTTCGGTGGAGAGTTAGATATCAACAAGGTAGCTGTTATCGCCATGTATCACGAAGTGAGTGAAATCTTCACTGGTGATATGCCGACGCCGATTAAATACTTCGATCCCAAACTACGTGCATTGTATGGTGAAATTGAAACATTGGCGCAGGAGAAAATGCTGACCACGTTGCCGGAACAATTACAATCCGTGTATCGTCCGATTATCGTCGATGCTGAATCTAGCCCTGAGTGGCCTATTGTGAAAGCAGCGGATATTATCTCGGCATATATGAAATGCGTAACCGAGTTAAAAGCGGGAAATGATGAATTCAAGGAAGCTCATGATACGATTCTGGTAAAGTTAAAAAATCTAAATATGCCTGAAGTTGATATGTTCCTTGAACTTTATCTGCCGGCATTAGGAAAGTCGCTGGATGAGCTGAATTATTACGAAATTAAATAAGATGTATCAATATAGTAAAGACCGCATCGGATTCATTGGCCGATACGGTCTTTATGTTTTTCGGAATCGATGATTTCATGATTTCGAATAAGTATTTTCTTTCCGCGCCATGAGAATGCACGTTGACCGAATTTGGCTTTGAACTCCTTGTTGGTTAAAGTTTCGAGTTCCGCCGTATCGACCACAGGTTCAATAGATTGGAATTCCACGATCGGTGTGGTCGGGAGATTCTTATTGTGCGGACACACCTCTTGACATACATCACAACCGAATATGAGAGGCGTTTTGCCGATAATAGTCCGCTCTGTATCGGTAAGGTCGCCCTTTTTTTGCGTTAAGTAGCTTTTACATGTGGTATAGCTGAATTCATCATTTTCTAAGCATTGCCCTAGACAGGACCTGATACATCGATTACAACCGATGCAGGACTCCGTTGAGGGCGTATCCGGTTTCAGTTCCAGTGTGGTGAGTACCGTGCCGATGACGATATAGGATCCCCAGGTGGGATTGATAAAGCACTTGTTCTTGCCGTAAAAGCCGAGTCCTGCCAGATATGCCATGTATCGGTCCGCTAAGGGGGAGGTATCACAGTGAATAGAAAATTGAGCGGACGGTTCTAATCGTCCTAGTTCGTTGACAAGCCGTGTCAAATAGTCATTTATGACCAGATGATAGTCTTTTGCCCATGTATAACGCGATAAATTGGTAGGCCCTGTATAGTTTACATAATAGGGGAATAAGCATACGATGGCACCGTTTGGTTTAAAATCTTCAGGACTCTTTATACGCTCCGTAACATCTGCTGCGGTAAAAGGACATGGATTACTTTCATAGAGAATATTTTGGGCATCGGCCGGAAGCGGCCACGGAGCGATTCCTACAGCTGGAATATGTAATTCTTTGCAAATTTTTTGTAAATTTATAGAGTTAATCATAGATTTAGTAGCGAATCCTTGATAGAATAAATATATATAGACGAGATGATTCCATAGGTCATCCTCGAGTTTGGCGACTGCCGTGCTCACTAGGCTGTCGCTTCTTGTAGTTTTAGTATTAGTATACCATTGAGAGGACAGGTTATGTTAGCATTTATGAAGGTTTTACAACCGAAGACGGTGGAAGAGGCTTATGAATTAGCCGTAAAAAACAAGACTGCCCCTATGCTGGCGGGCGGGTGCTGGTTGCGTTTGGGTCGTCGTACGTGGCCTGCTGTCATTGATATGGTAGGGCTTGACCTACGCTATGTGAAAGAAGAAGATAACGAATTTGTTATCGGTGCCATGGCTACACAAGGAGATGTGGAGCGTTTTGAACCGTTACAAAAATTTTGTGGCGGTGCTGTAGTAAAAGGTGTAAAGGAAATTCTTGGAATTCAGTTTCGCAATATGGCCACTATGGGCGGGTCTGTTGCAAGTAAATTCGGATTTTCCGATATTATCCCCGCTTTGTTGGCGGTTCATGCGGATATCGTCACCTTTAAGGGCGGACGTATGTCTATGCAGGACTATATGAATTATAGGGAGCGAGATATTCTCGTAGAAATTCGTATTCCTAAGGTAGAGGTATCTGTTGCTATCGAAGCATTGCGTATTTCCCGCGGAGATTTTCCAATCTTGACGGGATCCATTCGCCGTGATGATAAAGGCGTTGAATTGTATATCGGCACGAGACCGGGCGTCCCTCAGTTAGCACCTAAAGCGAGTGCGGTGCTTTCAGAAAAAGGCGCAGCCGGCGTAAAAGAAGCGGCATTGCTCGCCTCGGAAGAATTAGTATACCAGAAGAATTCACATGCATCCAAGGAATATCGTATGGAAATGGTGAAAGCTATGGTTCAGCGTTTGTCCGGGGAGGTGCTGCAATAATGGAATTGTTACTGAATATCAATAATAAAAACGTTACTGTTAATGTAGCGACTGATGAAATGTTGCTGGATACATTGCGCAATCTAGGTTATTTCAGCGTACGTTGCGGCTGTGATACGACGAATTGCGGACTGTGTACCGTATGGGTGGATGATGAAATCACCTTGTCCTGTGCATATCCTACATTCCGTGCACCGGGACATAAAATTACCACATTGGAAGGTTTGCAGGAAGAAGCTGAACTGTTGGCATCCTGTCTTGCCAGTGAAGGGGCGGATCAATGTGGTTTCTGCACGACGGGTATGATGATGAGTGCGATTGCTTTGAAACGTAGAAATCCAAAGGCTAATGATGATGAAATTCGCGAATATCTCATCGGCAATCTTTGCCGCTGTACCGGTTATGAAGCACAACTTCGAGGGGTTCGTAAATTCTTAGAAGGAGGTCTATGATGAAGCAGCACATTGGCAAATCTTACGATAAAGTCGATGCAAAAGGTATTTTGACGGGTAAGCCGTCCTATACGCGCGATTTTGTGCCGAAGGATGCACTTATTATTAAGGCTCTTCGCAGCCCTCATGCGCAGGCGCGTATAAAGTCTATCGATACATCAAAGGCTAAGCTGATTCCGGGCGTGGAAGCCATCTTTACCTATGAAGATGTACCGAATACAAGATATACATTGGCGGGGCAGACGTATCCGGAACCGTCTGCATATGATGCACTCATCTTGGATCCTGTAGTCCGTTACGTCGGTGATGAGGTGGCTCTCATTGTGGCTAAGGATGAAGCGACAGCATTAAAGGCGATGCCTCTTATCAAGGTGGAGTATGATGTGCAGACGCCGGTTCTCGACATGCATACGGCTATAGATCATGAAACAATTGTCCATCCGGAGGATGATATTCACAATAATATTCCTGTAGGGCAGGATTATAAACGCAATATTTGCGTATCCTATCATAAACGTGTCGGAGATATCGAGGTGGAACTCGCAAAATGCGATTATGTGGTGGAAGGAACTTATTTTGACCAGGCGACACGTCAGACGTCGATGGAAACGTTTAACAGCTTTGGCTATATTGACGCATTGGGACGTATTGTCATCGTATCATCTACGCAGATTGTATTCCATGTGCGTCGTCACATTGCACATGCTCTCGGAATTCCGGCATCGAAGGTGCGCGTTATCAAGCCGCGTATCGGCGGCGGTTTCGGTTCTAAACAAACGGCGTGTACCGAATTGATGACCGCCTTTGTGACATGGAAGCTAAAGAAACCTTGTTATCTTCTGTACGATCGTACAGAGGCACAGACGTGTTCCACGACTCGTCATGCTCGTGAGTGGAAGATTCGTGTCGGAGCTACGAAGGACGGTATTATCAAGGTTATTGATATGGATTCCATCACGGCTGCAGGCGCTCATGCGACACATTGCTTCACGACGACCACGGCCGGGGAACATAAATCCGTTCCTCTTTATAATAAAGCGACGGCTGTTCACTATGGTACCGAAGGTGTATACACAAATCATACACCGGGCGGTGCGTTCCGTGGCTATGGTGCTACAGAGGCATTGTGGCCTTTGGAATGTGCAGTCAATCAGTTGGCCGATAAAATGGGCATGGATCCGGCGGAATTACGTCAAAAGAATTTGATTGCCGCAGGCGAACAGAGCATAGTATATGCACCTGATGAATATCTTGATTCCGGTCTTTTCCAGGATACGGTAAATCGAGTAAAAGAAATGGCCCGATGGGATGAACGGCCTCATTCCTGGGATATCGATGAACGGTATCGAGGCGGCCTCGGTATGGCTTTAGCTTTACAGGGATCCGGTGTTGCCAATATCGATGTGGCTTCCGTAGAAGTTCGCCTTGGCGATGACGGGAACTATATATTGTATACCGGTTCTTCCGATATGGGTACGGGTTCTAATACCGTATTGAGCCAGATGGCGTGTGAAGTTATCGGTTGTCCTATGGAATATATGACGGTTATTGAATCCGATACGGATATTGTACCGTTCGATCCCGGCTCTTATGCATCCAGTACAACCTATGTAACGGGTACGGCCACAAAAATGGCGGCGGAAGAGTTACGCAGCAAGATTATTGAAAAGTTTGCGACGTTCTTTGAAACAGATATTGATAATATTGACTTCGACGGTGTTGTAGCCACCACAAAGGACGGTTCCAAGAAGATGGATATTCATGAATTGGCGCCGAAGTTAGTGGTGGGGCCTAAAGCGGAACAGTTATCCGGTTCTGCTACATGGGGCAGCCATACATCACCACCTCCGTTCATGGCATCCATTGCGGAAGTGAAGGTCGATAAACAGACAGGTAAAGTAATTCCTCTTCACTTCTACTCCTGTGTTGACTGCGGAACCGTCATCAATCCTAAATTGGCGCGCGTTCAAGTTGAAGGCGGTGTAGTTCAGGCGATAGGCATGGCATTGTATGAAGATGTGCGGTATTCCTCTAACGGTCGTTTGGAAACAAATAATCTCATGACGTATAAAATACCGACTCGTCAGGATATAGGGGAACTTCATACGGACTTTGTGGAGTCCTATGAACCGACAGGCGGATTTGGTGCCAAATCAATCGGCGAAGTCGTTATAAATACGGGATGTCCTGCTATTCAACATGCCATTAAAAATGCTGTCGGTGCCGATATCCGCACATTGCCTATGACACCGGAGAAGGTATTTATGGGAATGGACGAGAAATATAAAGCATAGCTGTTTCTGTTCGCTTTCTAAGGAGGCCTGGTTCTATGAATGAACAAACATCGTATTGGAATCGTTTGGTACAGCCGGGGATCGTCGCTCTCGTAGGGGCCGGCGGTAAGACGACAGTATTATCCAAGCTGGTGGAATATGGCAGGTTGAAAGGTCAACCGATGGTGGTTACCACCACGACGCGTCTTTATGAATCACAGGTGGCTCATTATGAACCGATTTATACAACGGATATTAATGAAGCCGATGAATATTGTACGGAACGTATTTTGCGAGGCTATTGCGGTGCGTGGTTTTCGGGCATTACGGGAACCAAGGTGGACTCCTTAGATTGCGATTTTATCGATGGACTCTCACGTCTACATCCTAATTGGCAAATCGTCGTAGAGGCGGACGGTGCGAAGGAAAAATGGCTGAAAGCGCCGAAGACGACGGAACCGGTTATACCGTCATTGACGAAGACCACCATAGGGCTCGTTAATTTACAGATGTTGGGGACCAGTCTCGATGATGAACATGTTCATAACATCGAGCTCGTTCAGGATATCGTGAAACGTGATATGGGCGCTATCGTGACGCCGCGTATGCTGGCGGACATCGTGCTGCATAAGCAGGGGCTGTTTCAGTATAGTCGGGGCAAGAAAGTTTTGTTTTGTACCGGTTACGATACGGTGCAACATCGCATTATCGACGACTTTATCGATCAAATCGTAGACAGTGATATTTCCGCCATCATCTTGGCCGACGGATATAAGGCGAGTTGTGAAATCCGTCGCATTATTCAATGCCGATAGGTAATTATGACTGCTGTGAAAGATGATTGTGTGACCGCTTTTAAAGCGGTGAAGGAATCTATAGATCGTGAACCTTTCCATATAGGTATTGTCCTGTTAGCAGGCGGTCAATCAAAGCGCATGGGATGTAATAAGCTGTTATTACCGTGGCGCAATAAGACTGTTCTTGATGCGGTTTGTGAGGCGCTCCGATCAGGTTGGGACGGGGTTGATATATTGTCTCTGACGGATTGCAAGCGGCCCTTTGTAGCCATAACCGGCGATGATCATGACAAGCTGGCACCTATCGTAAGGCGCTATGACTTTGAAGCGATTCAAAATACTCGTCCCGAACAGGGGCAGGGGATATCCATTGCCATGGGGGTACGTCATCTATTGGATTTGACGCCGATACCCCTTGACGGCATCCTGTGTTCCGTAGGGGATCAGCCTTTATTGACGGGGCCTGTCGTAGGACAGATTATAGAGGCGTTCGAAGAGCATGCTGATCCCAAAACAATTGTCGTACCTCATTACGGGGCGGCATACCGGTCGGGAAACCCCGTACTGTTCGGATCTCATTGGTTTTCGGCATTACAGCAAATCGATGGTGATCAAGGCGGAAAAACCATTATTCGCGGTATCGGTAAGGATCATGTGGTGAAGGTCTGGATTAGTGATGATATCGGGGTCGATATCGATACACCTGATGATTTTAAGCATTTGCAAGGTCGTGAAAGCGAGACATTATGAAACCATTAGTGCTTATGCGTGGAGGCGGTGATATCGCTTCCGGCGCTGTATATAGATTGAAACGGGCCGGCTATCCCGTTGTCATTAATGAAATAGCTATACCTACGATGATTCGTCGCGAGGTCTGCTACGGTAATGCAGTACATCGCGGTGAGATGATTCTGGAGCGATATGTGGCGCGCCATGTGTCCATTGAAGAAATACCGGAGATGTTGGCGAATGATGTGATTCCCGTTGTGACCTCTTCTTATGAAGACTTGCTGGCTACACTACATCCTTCCATCGTGGTGGATGCTATTTTGAGCAAGAAAAATTTAGGCACTAACAAATCCGATGCGGAACTCGTGGTCGGTGTGGGACCTGGATTTACCGCCGGTTATGATGTGGATGTGGTTATTGAAACGATGCGCGGTCACTGGTTGGGACGCTGTATCTATGATGGGCCGGCTCAGCCGAATACGGGTATTCCCGGCGATGTAGGCGGTTTTACTCATGAACGGGTAATTCATGCTCCGAAAGCCGGTTTGTTTACGGCGAAGCGTCATATAGGGGACTCCGTACAGGCCAATGAAGTGATCGGTTATGTTGACGATGAACCGGTTCGTGCAAAGATTACAGGTATTCTCCGGGGAATTTTAAAGAGCGGGCTCATCGTATCGGATCATTTCAAGTTGGCCGATGTTGATGCCCGTTGCGAAGAATCTCATTGTTATAGTATTTCGGATAAATCCCTTGCCGTCGGTGGAGGCGTGCTGGAAGCTGTAACCGCTTGGGACTATGAAAGGAATCAAGATGGAAACGATTTATGACGTAATGAAAAATCGGTTACATGCGACCGAAACCACCTTGATGGTTACGGTTCTGTCAGGACCGCGACAAGGTGATAAAACTATTTATGCGGAGGATGGCAGTGTTCTTTACGGGACGGCTATCGAAGGCTTTATCGTAGACAAGGCAAAACTGAATGCTCTTTGCATGGTCGGTGAGATGGAATGCTTCGTGCAACCTGTGGAAAATGATCCGTCCGTTCTCGTGTTGGGGGCGGGGCATGTGAGCCGTGCTATTACAGATCTGCTTTTATTCATCGGATGTCGCGTTACTGTTGTGGACGATCGTCCCGAATATGTGGTCCCTGAATTTTTCGATGAACGCGTTATCCGTAAGTGTTTGCCGCTGGAAAATTTTAAGAATGATTTGCCTCTCGATGAATATAATGGGTTTATCATCGTTACGAGAGCTCATGAATACGATAATATCTGTCTTGAGCAATTGCGCGATTATCTGCCAGCTTATATGGGCGTAATGGGCAGTCAGAAACGCATTCATTACGCGTTTGAAGTATTGCGGGAACAGGGCTGGACACAGGAGGAACTCGATATGATTTACGCTCCTATCGGTCTCGATTTAGGTGCGCAAACACCCGAGGAAATCGCTCTGTCCATCGTCAGTGAATATTTAGCAGTGGTACGTGGAAAAAAGGGCGGCTCATTGCGGAAAGGTAGAGTGAACCATGAATCGTGAGTTTGTTGAATATCTCAGTGCCCGTCAGAATGAAACATTAGCGGTGGCTACGATCCTGTTTACTCGCGGTTCTACGCCACGTAAAGCGGGAACGTCGATGGTGGTATTCCCTGACGGATCCATCTTCGGTACGATCGGCGGCGGTCGTGCGGAGAATGAAATTCGGCTTAGTGCCGTCGATTCCCTGAAGAAAAAGGAAGCTCATCGTCGCATCGAAGTTCGACTTGACGATGATGCGGCCGTTAAGGAAGGCATGGTCTGCGGCGGCGAGATGGATGTATGGATTGAAACTCAGAATATTTAAATTTGAACGTTTCTAAATTTACAGTGCTTTCAAAATACGATAAAATATAAGGTACAGTCATATGATAAGGCTGTACCTTATTATTTTGTATAAGGAGTTATGAATATGCATTTTGACGCACTTATACATACCTTTAGGTTCCTTGATATCGTTGATATTTTAACGGTTGCTATCGGTATTTACTATATGTATAAACTGCTTAAAGATACACGGGCCGTATCTCTCTTGAAGGGCCTTGTCATCTTGGCGGTATTGAATTTATTGAGTCATCTGTTAAATCTGTATGTAATTAACTGGATTTTACAACAAGGGATGACGGTACTTCTCTTCGCGTTGCCTGTCGTATTCCAGCCGGAATTGCGTCGTGCCCTTGAACAGTTGGGGCGGGGGCGAATTTTCAGTAAGGCTCAAAACGTGAACGAAGAGGAAATGGATATGGCCATCAATGAAGTGATGGCGGCGGCTCGCGTCATGTCCCGTGAACATACGGGGGCGCTCATCGTATTTGAACGCGAGGTGGGTTTGAACGATTTTGTCGATACGGGGATTCTCATAGACGCCGTATTGAGTCGTGAGCTCATAAAAAATATATTCGTTCCCAGTACACCGCTTCATGATGGCGCCTTGATCATTCGGGACGGGCGTATCCGTGCGGCCGGATGTCTGTTGCCGTTAACTGAGGATCGCACATTGAGTACGGAACTGGGTACTCGTCACCGTGCTGCAATCGGCTTATCCGAACAGACCGATGCGGTCGTTGTCGTCGTCAGTGAGGAAACGGGGACCATTTCGTACACATATGGCGGACGTATTTATCGTCATTTACCGGAAGACCAGATTAAAGAGGCTTTGCGTACCTTTATGGAACGCCCTCGTCAAACCATTACAAGCATGTGGAAATGGAGGGCGAAAAAATGATGATTCATTTGAAACGCAACTGGGTTGCGAAATTACTGTCCATTTTGGCTGCAATCGTCATGTGGTTCTTCATCATGAGGGATCAAAACCCTGTGATGGAGGTTACCTATAATGTGCCGATTCAAGTTCAAAATTTAGAATCAAATTATATTATCGAGGATGCACCGGCATCGGCTCGTGTGGTCTTGAGCGGACCTCGAGATACGATTATTACGATGAAAGCCGATGTTCTCAAGGCTTATATCGACGCCTCCGGAGTAAAGCCGGGTCAGAATAATGTGACTATAACTTTCACCCCGCCGGCGGGTATGACGCTTGTGGAGGTTAAACCGGATAATATCACTATCAATGTTGATGAATATGCGGAACGAAAATTACCTGTTGAAATCGTGCCGCTAGGTAAATTCTCCGATGATGTGGCGTTGAAGTCCGTCACGATTGTTCCGAAAGAGGTGACCGTATCGGGCCGCAAACAGCAGGTCAATGCGGCTGCAAAGGTTGTCATGAAGGTAAACCTTACGGGACAGACTAAAAACTTCAGCAGCGTAGGCGCTCTTGAAGCATGGGATAACAGCGGTAATGTATTGGATGTGCATGTCAATCCGGCACAGGGGCAGGCACAATATGAATTGAATTTATTGCGCAAGGATAAGGCTGTACCGATAAACGTACCGACCACGGGAACCGTAGCTGATGGCTATGAGGTCAAATCTATTACACAATCTCCGTCTCAGCTGACGATTACGGGACGTGAGGAAATTGTGGACAGCGTGAATGAAATTCAAACGGAGCCGATTGATATATCCAGTGTGAATACACCGATACAGGGCACATATAATCTAGTATTGCCGAACGGTATTAGCAGTAATGTCTCGACGGTGCGTATTAAAATAGATGTTCAGAAGAAAGAAAATACGTAATGTAGGGACTTAAAAATAATCCATGAGGACCGTTGTTCTCATGGATTATTTACGATAGGTACATAAATGATCAGAATAATAAATCTCCGCGTGGCCGTTACGGTCAAGTCGGATATTAAAGATATTGTAGAAAAGAAATATCCAGCGCTACGCGGTACGATTCAAACAATTCATGTCGTACGCCGTGCCGTTGATGCTCGTAAGAAACCGAATATCGTATTTGTGTACACTTTGTTTATAGAGGTGAAGCACGAGGCGCAGGTTATGAAAAGATTGGGGAAACAGAAGGATGTATCCCTGTTTCATGCGGAAGAACCGGAACCGATTGTGATCGGTTCCGTGCCTCTGGCTCATCGTCCCGTTGTTATGGGCTTCGGGCCCGCAGGAATGCTGGCCGCTTTTTATCTTGCCCGTGAAGGGTATCGGCCCATCGTTTTTGAACGGGGGCAGGATGTGGATACGCGCAGTATGGACGTGGAAACATTTTGGAAACAGGGGCTGTTCAAACCGGAATCCAATGTGCAATTCGGTGAAGGCGGTGCCGGTACATTCTCGGATGGCAAGTTGACGACGCGCATCACTCACCCTAGGCTCCATGAAATTTCCAAATATTTCGTTGAATTCGGGGCTCCTGAGGAAATCCTGTACAAGCATAAACCTCACGTAGGGACTGATAAATTACGGACCATGGTGAAAGCCATGCGCGAACGCATCATTGAATGGGGCGGTGAGGTGCGTTTCGGGGCGAAGATAACGGATTTATTTATTGAAAATAATTGTATTGTAGGCGTTGAAGTCAATCACAATGAACGCATCGATACGACTGTTGTTCTGTCCGGCGTCGGACATAGTGCCCGCGATACCTATGAAATGCTTCATAAACGTCATGTTGAAATGACTGCAAAGCCTTTTGCTATCGGTGTTCGTATCGAGCATGATCAGTCGATTATCGATCAGTCGCAATACGGTGTGGAGCCGGCCAGCTTGGGCCTTGGTGCAGCGGAATATTCCCTGGTGTATCACGATAAGGAATCAGGCCGCACCGCATACAGCTTCTGTATGTGTCCCGGCGGTCAGGTGGTGGCCTCCGCATCCGAAGAGGGCGGCGTCGTAACGAATGGCATGAGCTTATACGCCCGCGACAGCGGTGTAGCGAACAGCGCCATCGTCGTGAATGTGGGACCAGACGATTTCGGAACACATCCCCTTGACGGTGTTGCCTTTCAGCGCGAATGGGAGCGAAAAGCGTTTAACTTGGGCGGGTCCAATTTTCATGCACCGGCTCAGACGGTGGGGCAATTCTTAGGGCTTTCACAGGCTCCGACCGTAGCGGACAGCGTATACAGTTATGAACCAGGTGTAGTGAACTGCGACTTGCACGAGTGCCTGCCGGACTATGTGACGTCCGTTCTTGAGAGGGCTTTGCCGTATTGGGGGCGCCGTATTTATGGCTTTGACGATCCGAAGGTGTGCATGACGGGGGTGGAAACTCGCACGTCCGCACCGCTTCGCATAGGGCGCAATGAGGAGCGTGTATCGCCTACGGTGGGAGGCTTCTACCCTATGGGGGAAGGTGCCGGTTATGCAGGCGGTATCATGAGCGCCGCCCTCGACGGCGCCGAAACGGCAATTCTCTGTATGGCTAAATATGCCAGACCGTCAATTGACAATTAGGATGGCAGGTAAATTATTAACCTGGCTTGATGAATGTGCATTCATAGGAAAACAATGATTTAGAGTTATTCTATATGTGATATATTGTGATATAATACACAACAGCAATTATAGGTGGTTTTGTGAAAGCTTTCACAAAATCTTGGAGGAGGAAAATTATGGCTCGATTATTTGGTACAGACGGTGTGCGCGGAGTGGTCAACGAGTTTTTGACACCTGAGTTGGCATATCATTTGGGACGTGCAGCGGGCACTTATTTCAGTAAAAAAAAGGCGCATCCTACATTTTTGATCGGTCGCGATACGCGTATTTCCGGCTCTATGCTGGAAAGTTCGTTGGCTGCAGGAATTTGTTCCGTCGGCGGCAATGTGGTTATCGCCGGTGTTATACCGACTCCTGCCGTGGCGTACCTCGTGCAACAACAAGGTTTTGACGCCGGAGCTGTTATTTCCGCATCTCACAATCCGTATCCGGATAGCGGTATCAAATTCTTTGACGGCAGCGGGTTTAAATTACCTGATGAAGTGGAAGATCAATTAGAAACCTATGTATACCAAAGTGCGAACAATGAATTGCCCCGTCCGACCGGTGATGGCATAGGCCGCATTGAACATAACAGCAATTTGGCGCATTTTTATGCTCATTTTGTACGTCATACCATCAATACGTCCTTAGATGGTATGACCATCGTGTATGACGGTGCGAACGGTGCCGCATCCAGCGTGGGGCCTGAAATTTTAGCGGGCCTCGGTGCAAAGGTTATCAATATCAATGTCAATCCGGACGGACTTAATATCAACCATCACTGCGGATCCACTCATATCGAGGGTTTGCAGGTGGCGGTACAGCAACATCACGCCGATTTAGGCATCGCTAATGACGGTGATGCGGACCGTTGCCTTTTGGTGGATGAAAAGGGCCAAGTGCTGGACGGTGACCAGATCATGCTGTTATGCGCCCTTAAACTGAAGGAAGAGGGAAAACTCAAAGATGATACCATTGTAGGTACGGTAATGAGTAATATCGGCTTTCATAAAGCGGCGGAGGAATTGGGTATGAAAACCGTATCCACCGCTGTCGGTGACCGCTATGTGCTTGAATATATGCGCGAACATGATTTATCTATTGGCGGTGAACAGTCGGGTCATGTTATCTTCCTAGACCATAATACGACCGGTGACGGCATGTTGACGGCGGTACAGGTGGCGGCCCTTGTGAAAGAAAAGGGAAAACCGCTTTCCGAATTGGCGGGGATCATGACGAAATATCCTCAGGTACTTGTGAACGTACGGGTTGCCACAAAGACCGGCTGGGAAGATAATGATCTCATCAAAGCCGCTATCGTAACAGCTGAGGGTGAACTCGGCGACGAAGGCCGCGTGCTTGTACGCGCATCCGGCACGGAACCGTTGATTCGCGTCATGGCGGAAGGCCCCAATCAGGAAGCATTACAGTCCCTATGTCAGGAAATTGCCGATATCATCGGTAGAGAACAGGGGTTAGCATAAACTTCATATAAAACTAGTATGCCCCCTATATATGTACCTTTGCTCCGTCCTGCGTAAAGTAAGTCGCTGCAGCTACATATATAGGGGGCTTAGAGATGAGCGAGATTTAAATTTGAATCATCATAATGAATACAATAATCTTAAATATTATTGGTGATTTAGTGAAATCTGTGTGCAAGGTGTTATTTTAGGCTGTACTGAAATTGGACTGCTTGTTAAACAGGATGATACGGATATACCGTTATTTGATACTACATTGATACATGCACAAAATGCGGCGTTGATTTCTATTGACAAGGCATAAATATAAAAAGCAACGTACTAAATGAACTGTACCTCCAAAGATTATGATCAATTTTGGAGGTGCAATTTATAAATGACGTTGCTTTTTGTTTTTATACTATTGTTTATTATCCGTTACAACTAGTTTATATCCGTTAAGGCTTATATTCGCCCCTGTGGTATCTTCGTTTTCAATGGATGTTACGTAGCTGTCGCCCGTGAGTACCCAACTGGAATCTTTGCTGAGTTTTACGGTTATGTTTTTAGATGTATTGTCGGGATTAATCGCGCCGACGAGGCTTGATCCGTTTGTCATGTCCAATGCGACGGAACTGATGGAATCCGCTAAGATATTACCGTTTAAAGCCTGGTTGCTTGTTCGGAGTTTGAGATGTCCGCCGTTTTCTCCCGCCTTACCCCAGCGAGTGTCGGCTGCGGCTTTCACCAAGGTCGTCGTATTCGGCATGGAGATCGCATTATTTGCCAAGTCCGCTTCGGCGGTGGTGTTGTTTACATAAAGAAATGCGCCGGTGGACAGGGTGGTAAGGGTATTGTTTTCCGCCTTGAGTCGGGCAATGCCGCTTTCAGCATCACCGGAGAAACTTTGGTAAAGCATAAAGCCGTTATCCTTGTAGCCTGTTACCGTTGAGTTTGTGAGGGTAATGGAATTTTTCCCTTCCACGACACCGATTTCACTATTTCTCGCTTCACCGTTTATATTGTTCGCCGTAATATTGCCGGTTGAGTAGATTACAGGACTGCCTGAGCCTGATGTGGTGAGTTTCGCCGAATCCGCATTGATAGTGCCTTCGCCGCGATCTGTGGCCAGCGTTGCGGAATGATCTCCTTCGGTGGTGATGGTAAGGTCTTTGCCGTTTACGGTTCCTTTATAGGTTGCATCAAGGCCGCGTGACGAATTGCCTTTTGTGTGGATATTTGCATTTTCCACGTTGATAATGGAGCCTTCGCCGGTTGCGAAGAGGGCGTTGGAGCCGTTTGCATCGGATGTAATATTGCTGTCCTTAATGTTGATTTGACTGCCCTCTATGCCTAGGACAATCGCATTTTGACCGCGGAAATTACTGTTGTCATCGCTCGTCGTGTTGCCGGTTTTGTCCAATTCGCTACCTATAACATTGATGGTCGCACCGTTTTTACCGATGAGGGCATTCTGATCCGCTGTCGTGCTTGTTACGAATTCGTGGGACACGGTCTGATTTTCCGTGATTACGGATGTACCTGTGAAAGTACTCGGATTCGCTTCGGCTTGAGGTGTATTCGGCATACCTTCCGGTGGATTTCCCGGAGGCGGATTGCTGTTTGGAGGTGTATTTGCCGGCATGGATTCTGCATTGGATTGAGTCGTTGGCATCTGCTGTTGTTGTGTGACCATGTTGGAAACGGTTGGACTCTGTTCAACTGTTTCCGCAAAGGTCGGCGCAAAGGCCAAGGCGGATAATGCCGCACCGAATACGGCGGGAATCACCCAGCGACGCAGTTTGGCATAACTGCGCTTGTTTTTATAGGATACTTTATTCTTTTTTGTTGTATTTTTTTGTGCATTCTTAACCATAATAGACTCCTTTATATGACCACTTACATAAATTAGTAGTCACCAAACTTCAATCAAGGAAATGCAATAAAATATAATTGCATAAAATTAAGAATGATAGGAGTATATTAGAGAAGGATGAAAGGGCGATGAAATGATACCGATGCTTGAACTTCATCCCTACTTTCACGTATAATATAATTTGGTATGTATTCATACCGATAGGTCTGCCGTATCCTAAAGAAAGGAGTCCCGTAATTCGTAAAGGCGAATAGCGCAGGTACCCGACGAAGGCAGTCGTCCGGGTCGACGAGGTGAAGGGTTATCGAATCATCAGCGGATGCTCTTCCGGCCTCTCAGGTCGTAACAAGTAAAGCAAAGCCAATCGGTGACGATTGAACAAAGGTTACTTGAAAGAGATGTTTAACAGAATGAATTATGAACCATAAGGGCTCTGTGCCCTATAGGAGGAAACACATATGTGCGGTATCGTTGGATACATTGGCTTTAATCAAGCATCAGATTTTTTATTGGACGGTATGGCAAAATTGGAATACCGCGGTTATGATTCCGCCGGTATTGCTGTTATCGGTCCTGAAAATGTTATTAAAATTCAAAAAAAGGTAGGCCGTCTCTCCAATTTAGAGACTATTGTGAAAGCGGATCCTAATGAAGGCACTGTAGGTATCGGACATACTCGTTGGGCTACACATGGTCGTCCATCCGATATGAACGCGCATCCTCATGCATCTGAAGATGGTAAATTTGCCGTTGTACATAACGGTATTATTGAAAATTATATGCCTTTAAAAGAGGAACTCATCGCAAAAGGATATCATTTCAAATCTGAAACGGATACAGAGGTGGTTGCACATTTATTGGAGGACATGTACGATGGCGATTTTGTCGGTACTGTTTGTCGTATGTTGAATCGTGTAGACGGTGCGTATGCTCTCGAAATCATCTGTGCCGATGAACCGGACAAAATCATTTGTACAAAGAAAGAAAATCCTTTGGTTATCGGCCTCGGCAAAGGGGAAAACTTCGTTGCTTCCGATATTCCGGCTATTATCAACTATACACGCGATACATATATCTTGAATGACGGTGAACTTGCTATCGTTACACGTGATAATGTGGCCGTATTTGACCGTGAGGGCAACGCTGTCGACAAAGAGGTATTCCACGTTAACTGGAATGCTGAAGCAGCTGAAAAGGGCGGTTATGAACACTTCATGTTGAAGGAAATTCACGATCAGCCTAAGGCCGTGCGCGATACGTTCGGCACTCATATTTCCGAGGATGGCAAAACGGCGGTATTTGATGAACTTAACTGGACTGCGGACGATGTGGCGGCTTTCAACAAAATTCTCATCGTTGCGTGCGGCACCGCATACCATGCAGGTCTTGTGACGAAACAATATATTGAAAGCTTGGCGCGGATTCCCGTAAGCGTTGAAATCGCGTCCGAGTACCGCTATAGTAATCCGTTGACTGACGACAAAACATTGTGCATCGTAATCAGTCAATCCGGTGAAACATCCGATACATTGGCCGCGTTGAAAGAAGCGAAACGCCTTGGTGCAAAATCGTTGGCTATCACAAATGTAGTGGGTTCCAGCATTTCCCGTGAAGCGGATAACACCGTTTACACATGGGCGGGGCCTGAAATTTCCGTGGCATCCACAAAAGCCTATACTACACAACTTGTAGCGGGACTTTTATTTGCGGTATATCTCGGTCAATTGAACGGTAAAATGGATGCTCAGTTAGGGATGGACATTTTAAGCGGTATTAAAGAATTACCGAACTTGATTCACGAAATTTTTGAAGTGGATGAGGATATGAAAGCATTCGCTAAGCATTACGGCTTTAAATCCGATGCGTTCTTCCTGGGCCGTGCCATCGATTATGCGGTAGCTATGGAAGGGGCTTTGAAATTAAAAGAAATTTCTTATATTCATGCGGAAGCCTATGCAGGCGGCGAATTGAAACACGGGACATTGGCTCTCATCGAGGAAGGCGTACCTGTTATCGCTTTGGCGACACAGGAAGATGTATACGATAAGATGATCAGCAACATTCGCGAAGTAAAAGCTCGTGAAGCTATCGTTATCGGTATCGGCATGAAGGGTGACGACGAGTTGTCCAAACACGTGGACCATACGATTTATGTACCTCGTGCGAATAAGTTTATCGCGCCTATCCTGGCGGTTGTGCCGTTGCAATTATTGGCATATTATGCGGCGATTACACGCGGTGCGGACGTGGATAAACCTCGTAACCTCGCAAAATCCGTAACAGTAGAGTAATATACATGACCAACAGGGCTTAAGTCCTGTTGGTTTGTTCACTATAGGGAGTTTATTATGGCAGTTATATTTTCCGGCATCCAGCCGAGTGGGGAATTAACCCTGGGCAATTATTTGGGGGCCTTACGTAATTTCTTAGACTATCAAGATACAGATGAATGCTACTATTGTATCGTTAACCAACATGCGATTACCGTGCCGCAGGATCCGAAGGAGCTATTCAAAAATACTCGTAATCTGGCGGCCTTATACCTTGCTGTCGGACTCGATCCGAAGAAGGTGACACTGTTCGTTCAATCCGAAGTGCCCGAGCACGTTAAACTCGGTTGGGTTATGCAATCCATCAGCTATGTAGGTGAATTGGAACGCATGACGCAGTACAAGGACAAGTCTCAAAAGCAGGGGGATTCCATCCCGACCGCATTGCTTACGTATCCGCCGTTGATGGCGGCGGATATCCTGCTATATGGTACAAACTATGTGCCTGTCGGCGATGACCAGAAGCAGCATCTTGAGTTGACCCGTAACTTGGCGGAACGTTTTAACCGTCGTTTCGGGGAAACCTTTGTGATTCCTGAAATCAAGGTCGGTGAAGGGGGCGCTCGCGTCATGAGTCTGCAGGAACCGACGAAGAAGATGAGTAAGTCCGATGATAATCAGAATGCGACGATTCGTCTGCTCGATGCGCCGGATCAGATCGTGAAGAAGTTGAAACGGGCTCAGACGGATTCGGATAATGCCGTTCGTTATGACAAGGACAATAAACCTGGTATTTCCAATTTGATGGGTATTTACCGCGCTATTACAAAGGATAGCTACGAAACAATCGAAGGCATGTATGCCGGCAAGGGTTACGGCGTATTTAAATCCGATATCGCCGATTTACTGGTGGCAACACTTGAACCGATTCAGCAGCGTTACAATGAACTGATTACGAGTTCCGAGCTTGATACGATTCTTGATGAAGGTGCTGAAAAGGCACATGCCAAGGCTAGTCGTATGTACCGTAAGGTCGAACAGGCGATGGGCTTGTGCCGCAAATAAAATCATATATTAAACTTTACTATCCGTGAGGCAAACCATGACGAAAAAAGAGGCGATGGAACGCTTTTCATCAGGAAACGTACAACAGAGCATAGAAATACATCGGTGGGGACAGTGGATCGGTCGTATCCTCGGCGTGTTGGGGTGCGTGCTTTTGGTGCGCTATATGCCGTCCGAATGGGCTGCGCGTTTGTGGTACTATCTACTGCTGCTTTGCATATTGTGGTGGCTCCATGGATTAGGTGAAAGCATCGCTTTCATCTGTGAAAAGGGCCTCGTGTTAAAACGTAGGCCTCTTTCTTTTAGAGAGTACTTTCACAGTCTGTTTAATGGGGATGAGTACTATGTATTTGTCGATTATGATCATATCATCGGGTTTACCGAAGCGTGGCGTGAACTGCAGGCTATGAATCAGCATGGCGGAATTTATGTGATTCCTTTGGATATACAACTCGTATCGTACAAGGATAAAATGGCCATGATGGATGCGATTCACAGAAATTCTTCAAATTAGCTATTTACAACTTTAATGAACTAAAGTATAATACATTCATCAG
The DNA here is from genome assembly GCF_900187285.1 of Veillonella rodentium. Lineage (NCBI taxonomy): Bacteria > Bacillati > Bacillota > Negativicutes > Veillonellales > Veillonellaceae > Veillonella > Veillonella rodentium. The sequence continues at coordinate 384,065 of NZ_LT906470.1, forward strand.
ATAAATTAATTCGTAGTGAAGGTGGGCTATGTGCCCCGTGGAGGCTAATGATGAATTGGAAAAAAGTGATGGTAATCGGTCTTGCAGCGGTATCCATGATGGCTTTCATAAGCGGCTGCGGCAGCGATACGAAAACGAATAACGGCGAACTACCTAAAAAGGTTGTTATCGGTTTGGACGACAGCTTCCCGCCTATGGGCTTTAAAGATGAAAAAGGCGAAATTGTAGGTTTTGATATCGACATGGCAAAAGAAGCGGCTAAACGTGCCGGTATGGACGTGGAATTCAAAGCTATCGACTGGTCCAGCAAGGAAGCGGAATTGAAATCCAAGAAAATCGATGCATTGTGGAATGGTTTAACCATTACTCCGGATCGTGAAAAAAATATTGCATTCTCCAATGTTTATATGAAAGATAAACAATACATCATCGTTCGTAATGACGAAGACAGCATCAAGTCTAAATCCGATCTTGCGGGCAAGGCGGTAGGCGTACAACAGGCCAGCACCGGCGAAAAGGCCTTGACCGATGATCCAAGCGGTAAAACTGTTAAAGAAATTAAATCCTATGCCGATTTCGTAAGTGCGTTTATGGATCTTGGCATCGGCCGTGTCGACGCGGTTATCGCTGACGGTGTTATTGCTCGTTATTTGATGACAAAAGAACCGGGTAAATACAAAATCGTAGAAGGTACCGATTATGGTGTTGATGATTTTGCTGTAGGCTTCCGCAAAGAAGATACTGCATTACGTGAAAAAATCAACGGTATCTTGGCGGAAATGAAAAAAGACGGTACTGCTGATAGATTAGCTGAAAAATGGTTGGGTTCTGGCGCAGACTTAGATAAGAGCGATGCTAAATAGCACGATTCGTGATATACTAATAATGCTATGGTCAGTCTGTACAACTGATAATTAAAGAACGAAATGTACACTAGAGAAGTGGCCGAAAAGCCTCTTCTCTAGTCGTGTTTTGAAGGAGTATTTAATGGATTATTTATTGCAGATTATCCCCGCCATCGCGGATGGGTTGAAGGTAACCGTATCGCTGTTCTTTGTGGTATGGATTTTATCGATTCCGGGCGGTATTCTACTCGCACTATTGCGTTTGTCCAAACTGCCGCTAGTGGATAAAATCGTTGAAGCTTTCGTCTATTTGATGCGTGGCACACCGTTGATGTTACAAATTTTATTCATGTATTATGCGTTGCCAATCATTACGGACGGCGCCATTCAGATGGATGATGCTACAGCGGCCGTTATCACATTTGTGTTGAATTACGCGGCCTATCTCTGTGAAATCTTCCGCGGTGGTATTCAATCCATTTCCCGTGGTCAATATGAAGGGGCGAAGGTACTCGGCTTTACGTATGCACAAACGATGCGTACCATCATACTGCCGCAAATGTTCAAGCGCGTACTGCCTCCGCTGGCTAATGAAACAATCAACTTATTGAAGGATACATCCCTCGTGTACGTCTTGGCGATGAATGACATTCTGCGCATTACGAAATCGATTGTGCAACGGGATTTTGATATTTCCGCCTTTATTGTGGCGGCTGTGTTCTATTTGTTCTTTACCTTTATTTTGACGAATATCTTCAATTATCTGGAAAAACGGTTTTCCGTATATGAAGATTAATCTGTTTCTATAGTAATCTGTCGCAGCTGAGTGTCTGGGTGATTTTTAAGTAAGCTGCTATGTGCTAATATATGCATAGCACGTATACTTGACCACGTGTATATAAACTCGTGTATATCAACCCGGTAAATGCGACTAGTTAAGAGGTAGTTATGGCATTTGTAAACATGGAGCGCATTGAAAAGCGTTTTAACAATCAGCCTGTATTGCGCGATGTGTCGCTCAAGATGAATCGAGGGGAAATCGTATCCATCATCGGCCCTTCCGGTTCCGGGAAATCCACATTTTTGCGATGTTTAGGGCAACTCGAAACCATCGATGGCGGCTCTATTACTGTTGATGGAACCGTTCTTGCGAGTACTGATGAGAGCGGTTCAGTAAAATATGCGGATTCTCAAACTCAACATAACTTACTGTTGCGTATGGGGATGGTATTTCAGTCGTTCAACTTGTTTCCGCATATGACGGTGCTTGACAATATTATGATTGCTCCGCACATGGTCAGAGGCATGAAAAAAGAAGATATCCTGCCGATTGCTGAACGCTTGCTGAATAAGGTCGGGTTATGGGAAAAGCGTAACATGTATCCGTCGCGTTTATCTGGTGGTCAACAGCAACGTGTGGCCATCGCCCGCGCTTTGGCGATGAATCCTGAAATTATGCTTTTTGATGAACCTACATCAGCCCTTGACCCGGAGTTGACCGGAGAGGTATTGAAGACGATTAAACAATTGGCTGATGATCACATGACGATGATTATCGTCACTCATGAAATGAATTTTGCCCGGGAAGTATCGGACCGCGTTATCTTCATGGCGGATGGTGTAATTCAGGAGGAAGGCTCACCGGAACAAATTTTTACGAATCCTCAGTCTCCAAGAACCAAGGCTTTCTTGGATAATATGTTATAAGGAGAAGCTATGAAACTATGTTTTACCGCAGCGTTTATGATTGTGACGGCATTTGTTGGGCCGTTGGCTATGGCGGCAGATACGGAGGCGACGCCTCACGCTATTGTGGAATCGCAAACGGACTCGGCATCTATTTTGCCGGCTCAATATAAATCGTATGCGACAAAGATGAATACGGTTGTAAAGGACTATAAAAACGGATATACTTTTACCATTCCGTGGCGTGTTTCCGACGGTGTCATGGTGGATATGGATGTGCGCAGTGAAAGCGGGCATATTCAGGGGTATTCTTTCAACCTGGCGGGACCGACCCAGGAAGATTCGTATACGGTTTCTTTCACGAAGCGTAACAACACGCCACAGGACGGTGTATCTCAGAAGGAATGGAACACGACTTGGTACGGTGTGCCGATCAAGGGCTTGAGCAATGAGCAATATCTCAGCATTTGGCGTCAGCACAGCGATGTATTTGATGCGAATGATATCGAAGGCGGGTTTTTCGCTAAAAAAGGTGCTACAGCGGCCCGTTGGAACCGGACTACGCCGAAATCCTATGCGGAGATGACCTCTACGGAGTCTGTTCAATCCGTTTTTGAAACGGAGTTTATCATGGATAAGGATCCGACTCATCGATATAATTTGGCCAGCACCTATCCTCCGTTCCAAAAGGACTTTATGGAACAGGGATTGCTCGAAACGACGATACCGTCATTTGAGTTATTGAATCGCAAGAGCGGCTCAGGTACCATTAAAGGTGTACAGAAAATGCTCGCCGGTACGAGTGATATCAACGTAGTGGAAGGAATTAAATTTACATATCCGAAGGGATTTACACGGATTAACGAAAAAGGGAAAATAGCGTTTGCCAAGAACAACGTGCGACTAGATATCGAGTCTTTCACAATTCCTGTACAGGCGGTCAGCTCGGGTGTGCCGACGATGATGGGGAAACAGATGCTGGGCGATTACTATGTGAAGCAGCTGGTGGAAGTGAATAAGGCCACGATTTCACGATATGAAACGCATATCGTAGACGGAAACGTAATGTTCTACATTACGGGACACATGAAAAATCCGAATACGGCCGATACATCCGCGGCGGCACAGGTGTCCTTCGGAGCGACCATTATTCTCGGTAATGAAGGCAATGTGGCCGTGGCTCGCATGATCGGACCTGCGGGCGTAACACTGGCGACACCTGAATTTATCGACATTTTGGACGGTTTTAAATTGACTACGACATTGAATACAAATCAATCATCTCAAGTATTATGATATGCAGAAATTTGTATTATTTGCATAATTTTTAAAAATCTGTGCTATAATGAGTATAAATCCTCTGGGAAAAAAGAGGAGTTTTCCTTGTTTGTCTAGAATATAGTAATATAGGCTAAACAATCTTTGATCATATCCCCTTTGAGGGATTAGGAATAGGAGGGGTTATTATGGTTACCTACAAAACTATTGTCGTACCTACAGACGGCTCTGAAAATGCTAAGCGCGCATTGGAACATGCTCTCGCTGTAGCGGATCGCAACCACGCTGAATTGATTGTTGTTCACGTTGCTAATATTGTGTCTGCTATTTCCAATTTTGATCAAACACCGATTTCAGGCGGTTATGTGTCCGAACAAATTGCTGAGGATATGGAGGAAACCGGTAAGGAAATCTTGAATGATGTAGTGAAAGGAATCCCTGCAGGCGTTAAGGTTAAAAGTGTATTTGAAGTCGGTTCTCCTGGACCTGCATTGCTCGCTGTGGCAAAGAAATACAATGCGGATCTTATCGTAATGGGCAGTCGTGGTCTCGGACCATTGAAAGGCTTATTTATGGGTAGTGTAAGCAGCTATGTGACCAGCCACTCCACATGCCCGGTATTAATTATTAAATAATAACTGTCATAAGATTGTTATAAATAAATTACATAAAAAGGCTTTGTTCTATGAACAAAGCCTTTTTTTTTGTATAATATATCTATAATATATAGAAAGGGGATACCGATGGGGGACACAAAAGAATCTTTAATCAAGTTAGCAGAACTATTCAAAATCCTTGGTGATCCGACACGCCTTACAATAGTGGAATTATTGCTGGATAATGAAATGTGCGTCAATCATATTGCTGAGACGATGGGAATGGGACAATCCGCCATATCTCATCAGTTACGCGTGTTGCGTCAGGCACGACTTGTTACATATCGTAAAGAAGGTAAGACAGTGTATTATTCCCTCGATGATGATCACGTGGAAGGCCTTGTGCGAATGGGGATGGAACATGTGGCGCATCAATAAAGACTGATTTCAATATAGAAGATTGATATGTAAAGTTTTTGAATACGGTATAAAAAAACACATCTCGTCGATTGTACGAGATGTGTTTTTGTTAGTATAGCGGAAATAAATAATATGCCAATGTGATAAATATAGGCATGGTTACTGCCGAAAGAATAGTAGAGCCCATGACGACCTGTGTTGCATATTCCGGATTATTTTTCATTTCGATGGCGATGAGGGCCATATTGATAGCGCTCGGTACGCTGTATGTGATGACGAGTGTTTGCGCCGCAATGGGGTGCATTGGGCCGTAGAACAGGATAAAGCATACGGTTACAGCTGCTGCGAGAAGTGGGCTTACGATGAGTCGTAAGCTGCTTGCCAACAAAACATCAGATTTGAAGAAATTCAACGGTGTTCTATTGATTTGTACACCTAAAGCGAGCATCGCGATGCCCACAAAGGCTTGTGCGAATATCGTGAGCGGTGCGTAAGCGAAGACATTGTGCAAGTCATAAGGCAGCAGTTTACATAGAAGTGCCAGGGGTACAGCGTAGACCATGGGCATGTGAAACACGACTCTGAGCGCATCTCGTGAGCTCAATCGGCCGGCGCCGGCCTGGTAGAATCCGAAAGTGTTGCTCGTGATGGTTTGAATGACCATGATCGATACGACACTTAGAATACCGAGGTCGGCATAGGGGGCGGTTCCGTTGATTACATAAGGGATATTGCTGAATACGAAGAGTGCCAGTGCTACACCCATGTTACCGCAGTTATTGAACATGACGCAGTTTTTTAGGGTCGCTGTCTTGGCGATGTCGTATTCGTTTAGACGGCCGACAATATCTGAAACGATATAGTTCAGTATGAGTACACAAATGGCACAAAGTACGATTTCCAATGTACTCCATGAAAACTTGGCTTCATATAGGGCTTTAAAGACGAAAGCCGGTAGCAGTATATAGAAATTGAGTTTGCTCAATGTATATAAATCGAGCTTGAATTTTCTATCTAATACATATCCCATGCCGATGAGCATAAATATAGGGACCATGGAATTGATAAAAATATGGCCTATTAATTCGAATAGATTCATCATCTCACCTGGAGTTTCTTTACTGGTATGATATAAAATATGACGATTTGAGCATGAATGTATACATTTGTTATACAGGTCTGGCGCCATATAGATGCTATAATATTTATCTATTATTATCATATCATAGTACGTATATTTTGGGGCCCTAAATTTTATCCATTATTCGTGCTTATGATATACATTACTGGTATTTATGTATAGTAGTGTGAAAGTATACCGCCAAAGAGAAATTTTTATAGTATAATATGAGCATATTGTATGTTGTATAAGTATCACCGTCGAAGATGCCATGGTTTTCATGGAATGGAGCGATATGGGATACGCAGGAGGAATCATGAAGAAAATTCTGGCACTGTTAATGAGTATTTGCATGATTGCATTTTTGGCAGGCTGCGGTAATGACAACGGCAAAACTGCAGATTCAGAGAAGCCGAGTACATCCGAAAAAATTACCGTTCAAGCGGCGGCGAGTCTCAAAGGGGCCCTTACCGAATTGGCGGATACGTATAAGAAGGACCGTCATTTAGCGGATGATCAAATTGCTGTTAACTTTGCAGGCTCCGGTACATTGCGTCAACAAATTGAACAGGGCGCACCGGCAAGTCTATTTATTTCTGCGGACGAGAAAAACATGAAAATGTTACAGGAAAAGGACCTTGTAACTGATGTGAAACCGTTTGTTACCAATGAGTTGGTTCTCGTTGTACCGAAAGGTCAACCTCAAATCAGCTTGGATCAAATCACGACGGTAAAACGTATAGTGTTGGGTACCCCTGAAACAGTTCCGGCCGGCAACTACGGTAAACAGGTATTAACAAAAATGGGCGTATGGGAGCAAGTTGAACCGAATGTAGTGTATGCAAAAGACGTTAAATCTGTAACCGCATCTATCAGTCGGGGCGCCGGAGATGCAGGTTTTATTTATAAAACCGATGCTATCGCCGCAGGCGATGCGGTGCAAATTGCGGCGGTAACACCTGTGGATTCTCATGATCCCGTTATTTATCCTATCGGCATCATTAAGAAATATGATAATGCATTGGCAAAAGACTTCTATCAATATGTGATGAGCGACGAAGGTAAAAAGATATTGGAAAAATACGGTTTTTATACCGGTAAATAAATTTAAGACGCTGGCTTTGAGGGCTGGCGTTTTATTATGGTAGAATGAATGTAATATGTATAATGTAATATGTATGTTAAGAAAGGGGGCACTTATGAGTCCTTTATGGTTGTCTATCTGGGTGGCGAGTCTTGCCCTCATATTTGTTATTATCGGAGGTTTGATTACCTGCTTCTTGATGAATCAATGCCGATGGAACGGCGTTGCTGTTATTGATGCGATTCTTACCCTGCCTCTTGTATTACCGCCCGTAGTTGTAGGTTTTGCACTGCTTATGATATTTACACCCGGTTATGCTTTTGGGGCTTGGCTTGAAAGCCACGGCTTAGGCATCGTATTTTCCGCGGCCGGTGCCGTCGTGGCATCCTCTGTCATCGCTTTTCCGTTATTTTATCAGACGGTGCGTTCCGCGTTGCAGTCCGTGGATCATAATATGGAGGATGTGGCACGTACATTAGGTGCATCGGAATTACGTATCTTCTTTACCATATCGATTCCGTTAGCGTGGAAAGGTATTTTGACGGGCAGTATTCTTGCTTTCTGTCGTGCCATGGGCGAGTTTGGCGCTACCATTTTGATTGCGGGCAATATTCCGGGATTTACGCGCACGATGCCGCTTGCGATTTATTCATATGTAGAGGCGGGACAGTATATGGACGCTTTTGAACTGGTTATTTATATCTGTGTACTTACATTGGCTTTGTTGAGCGGTATTCACATTCTCACTAAAGGCGCCTTATTCCGCCAAATCAATCATAATTAAGGAGAGGAGACTATGGTGATTTTTTCTTTTTCGGTGGTCAGACCTTCTATTATTGTGAAAGCTGACGGAGTTTTACCGAATGGAATTACGGTTTTGACGGGTCGGTCCGGCAGTGGTAAAAGTACTTTTATTAAGTGTATTGCAGGCTTGGTAAAGCCTACAACGGGAATCATTCGATATGATGCGACCACATGGGCGGATAGAGATCAAAAGATTTGGGTACCGACGCAAGATCGTCGAGTAGGATACATGCCGCAAGGTAATATTGTATTTCCTCATTTATCGGTGGAGAACAATATTAAATACAGCAAACGTGGTACGTCTGAAATGTGTGAGAAACTATTGAAGCGATTGGGACTTGAAAGGTATCGCCATACAAAGGCGGGACAGTTATCCGGCGGTGAGCAGCAACGAGTCGCATTGGGCCGAGCTCTTTTCTCGAAGCCGACGATACTGTTGCTGGATGAACCGTTGTCGGCGCTTGACTGGACTCTGCGTAAACATGTACGGGAGGATTCGATAGCTATCATTCGAGAGTGGAATGTACCGTGCATATGGGTTACGCATGATGAAAGTGAAGCAGAAATGGTGGGGGATAGGCACTGGATTTGTGAAGATGGTACTGTTATCATCAACTAAAATTTAAAACGGACAAAAATAACACACAGTGTATAAAAATTTGAAATTTATGCACTGTGATTTTTTGTCTAAAAAGGTCTTATCATGTTATCTGATTTCCTGATTTTAAATCCTAAAATTTTTATCCTATAAAGCTTTGGAATTAAATATTAGATGAAGTTTAAAAAAAGCATTGTGATTTTTATTACAAATGAATAGCGGTCGATTATAGATGAAAAGAGGCTTCATAAATTCCTGTAAAAATGGTGAATATACATCTGTATAAAAAAATATACGTAGTGGAAGTTGACACATAAATGAGAACGGAGTAATATCCTACTTGAAACATATGAAATAAAAATATTATAAAACACATTTAATTAATATGAATTAGAAAGGAGTCTTATCATGGCTATTTCAAAAGAATTAAAAGAAGAATTGATTGTAGATTATCCTATATTTATAGAAAATACGAGAAAATTCTATAATAAGGAAATATCTGTACAAGATTATAAGGGGTTATCCGGTCCATTTGGCAGCTATGCAGAAAAAGGTGCTGATTCAGGAATGAGTCGGTGGCGTTTCCCCGGTGGTGTATTGGATCAAGATAAAATTCGTTTCACCGCTAATGCAATTCGTCGTTATGATTTGAAAGTACCTCATTTTACAACTGGACAATGTATTCAATTTCATAATTTAGATGGTGAAACTATCATTAAGCTGTTTGCCGAATGTCATAGCCATGGTATTTATAATCGTGGGGCGGGCGGAGATCATCCGAGAAATACGGCAGCTTCCCCATTATTAGGATTACAGAAGGATGAACAATGGGATTTTTCTCCTTATGTTAGAGCTTTATCTGAATACGTATTAACTTTGATTAAAGGCATTAAGTTTCCTCGTAAATTTAAGACTGCGTTTTCTAATGGTTTAGAAAATTCAGCACATGTAACGTTTAAGGATTTCGGCGTACTTGCTCATCCTGAAGAGAAAACATTTTCCGTCTATGTGGCAGGCGGACTTGGACCTAATCCTAAAATGGGGGTCCTTGTGGGTGATCATATTCAACCGGAAGAGATATTGTATTATGTGAAAACCTTAGCATTGATTTTTTCTGAACATGGTAATTATAAGAATCGCAGTAAAGCACGGGTTCGGTATTTACAAGATATATTAGGTGGGCCTGAAGCCTTACAAGATACATTCAGGAAGTACTTGGCAAATGTTAAAGATACAGAAGCTTTGACCATTAATCCATCTGAATTTATGTCCTCCATAGTAAAACGCGGTAAGATTGACTCAACATTACAAAATCCACGTGTAGGCGAACAAAAACAAGAAGGCTTATATTATGTCAGCTGGCATCCATTTGGAGGAAATCCGTCAAAAGAGCAACTTCTGAAAGTTCTTGAGTATGTGGGCAGTCTTGATGATGAGGTTCAAATACGATTGAGTTCAGAAGAATCATTATACATTGTGAATTTAACCGCTGATGAAGCACGTCAGGCCTTGGCGATTACAGAAGAGGGAGGGATTAATGACTTTTATAAATCCGTTTCCTGCATTGGAGCTACCATTTGTCAAGTAGGCTTGCAAGATTCATCCGGATTGCTTATTCAAATTTTTGATGCGGTTCGCAATGCGACCCATGTGAATAGTGACTTGTTGCCAAAATTCCATATTTCGGGATGTCCATCATCTTGTGGTACTCATCAAATTGGTACAATTGGTTTCCATGGGGCTATGAAGGTGGTGGATAAGGTACCTACACCGGCATTCAGAGTGTTCCGAGGGGGGAATGAAACGTTAGGACATGAACATTTTGCGGAACAGATTGGAACGATTATAAGCACCGAGATTCCTTCGTTTTTTGTGGAACTTGGTGAAATTTTGACAAGTGTAAATCTATCCTTTGCGGACTGGATTTCAAATCACACCGCAGACTTTGATGCATTAGTTGTAAAGTATGAGTAAGTATATGTGTCTGTAAATTAAATAAATGGGCTATCAGATGGTTATACACATTAAGATGGTTATACACATTAGTATTTTTAGAATCTTTATAGTTGTTAGAAAGGGTGGAGCAATATGGGCACAGACAATAACATTTATTCCATAATTTTTATACTGGTAGGATACATAGTAATTGGTTGTGTGTATATATGGCAACGCCAATTACAACCTGATTTTATTTTTACTGATGTGATTACGCCTTCGGCCGTTTTACAAACCGTGCTTAGCATAGGTATTCTATTAAGTTAGTTCGAGGTGCTCATGAAGTATATTTTTGTTGTCATATGCTTACTTGTGTTAGCGGTCTACGGCGGTTGTGGCAGAGAAAGTAAAGTGGATGGCAGCCACGTCAGATTAACTAATGTTTCTTATGATACAACACGTGAGTTTTATGAGCGATACAATCAACTTTTTCATGACACATATATGGCTAAAACTGGATATGACGTGAATATTTCCCAGTCTCATGGCGGATCAAGCGGGCAGGCTCGATCCGTAATGGAAGGAAATAATGCAGATGTGGTTACACTTGGTTCCGAGCAAGATATCAATTTATTAGCTAAAGTTCATTTGATACAAGATGACTGGATTGATGCATTTCCTAATCATTCTGCACCTTATACCTCGACTATTGTTATGTTAGTAAGAAAAGGAAATCCGTTGGGTATACAGGACTGGAACGATTTAATAAAAACCGATGTTCATGTCATAGCTCCTGATCCTAAAAGCAGTAGCGGCGCTTGTTGGATTTTTCTTGCCGCATGGTATTACGGGTCGCAATATTATGGAGATGATACAGGGGCTAAAGAGTTTGTACACAAGTTATACCGTAATGTGACTATTCTTGATTCAGGGGCGCGCAGTTCGACTACGACATTTGTAGAAAATGGTCAAGGTGATGTTCTTCTGTTATGGGAAAATGAAGCGTTTCATTTACTAAATCAGTATCCTGATACCTATGAAATGATTACACCCTCCGTCAGTATTCAGGCGGAGCCAAGTGTAGCGGTTGTAACGGGGGTGACAGATAGAAATGGGACGACTACATTTGCCAAGGATTATATATCATTCTTATATGATGAACAATCTCAACGATTATTAGCCGACTATGGGTTTAGACCATCTAATAAACGAGTGATGGCTGACTATACTGATCGATTTAATACACAGATGAAATTAACTACAATACGCAATTTTGGTGGCTGGCCTGCAGTGTATGAACGGTTCTTCAAAGATGGAGGTGTATTTGATGAAATTTATGGCACCTAAGGGAAATACACCTATTCCTGGTTTTGGAATGACCTTGGGTATCACAATCTCTATGATTTCATTATTAATTTTGATTCCTCTGGCCTCCATTGTCTGGTTCGCAACTACTATACCCGTTGATAAATGGTGGCGGCTTATCAGTGCACCGAATGTACTGTATGCATTTGCCACCAGTCTTGGAACATCATGTATCGCGGCTATCATTAATGTTATTTTTGGTGTTTTAATTGCATGGGTACTTGTACGTTATGACTTTCCCGGTAAGACTATCGTCAATGGGCTGATTGAAATACCGTTTGCGCTACCTACAGCGGTCGCAGGTATCACATTATCCAAACTGTACTCGTCTCAGGGGGCTGTGGGCAGTTTGTTTCAGCAATGGGGGATTCAGATCTCATATAGCCATATCGGAATCATCATAGCCCTCATATTTGTAGGCATTCCTTTTGTTGTAAGAACGGTGCAACCCGTATTGGAACAATTTGATATAACTTATGAAGAAGCAGCTTATGTGTTAGGTGCATCCAAGTGGACCTTATATCGGCGTATCATATTGCCTGAATTGAAACCTGCCATTTTAACTGGATTTGGCTTAGCTTTTGCGCGAGGTATTGGTGAGTATGGGAGTGTTATTTATATTTCTGGAAATAGTGTAAAAGAACATACGCAAGTTGTATCGTATGTGATTATGCAAAAGCTTAACTATGCTGATTATACAAGCGCCACAGCAGTAGCTGTTGTTTTATTACTTATTTCATTCCTTATTATGTTTGCCATTAATTCTATACATATTGTGCAAGCAAGACGTGTAAGGGGGGCATAAGATGAAATATCGATCTGTCGGTGAAGTGCTGACGATAGTGGTTGTCATATTATTTATTATATGTATGCTTGTTATTCCTTTAATTAGTGTATTGGCTAATGGCTTTTCCAAGGGCGTAGATTTTTATATAGCGGCCGTATCGACAAATTATGTTATTTCTGCGATTGGTCTTACACTCGGTACAATGATAGTTACGGTATTTGTTACAGGTGTATTTGGTTTAGCCGCTGCTTATTGTATTGGTAAGTTCGAGTTTCCGGGAAAATCTTTTTTGATAACTCTTATTGATGTTCCGTTTTCAGTATCTCCGGTTATTGCAGGGCTTGCATTTATTATGACTTTTGGCCGTATGAGTTGGTTGCATCCATATATTGAAAGTATCAATTCTTATTTTAATCTTGACATTCGTGTTGTATTTGCTGTTCCCGGTGTGATACTGGCAACCATTTTTGTAACCTTTCCTTTTATTTATCGAGAAGTCATTCCTGTTTTATTTACACAAGGAAAAGAAGAGGAAGAGGCGGCTGCTTTAATGGGAGCATCAGGGTGGACTATTTTCTGGCGAATTACATTCCCGACTGTTAAATGGCCTTTTTTATATGGCGTAATTCTCTGTAGTGCACGTGCATTGGGAGAGTTCGGTGCGGTAGCGGCACTGTCCAAGGCGAGAGGTGAAACATTTACGTTGCCTTTAGAAATTGATGCCTTATATATGTCCGGGTCAGAAAATGGCGTAGTATCCGCTTTTGCGGTTTCTTCCGTTTTAGTTGGTATGGCGTTACTTATGCTTCTTATTCGCAGTATTGTAGAAAAGAAAGGACAATCCTAATGTATGTGGAATTGTGTAATGTTAATAAATATTATGATACATACCATGCATCAAAAGATATAAATATAGGTATTGAACAAGGTGATGTCCTCGCATTGCTCGGTCCCAGTGGCAGTGGTAAAACCACTATACTTCGCATGATTGCCGGTTTAGAAACGCCGGATTCTGGAGATATTAAGATTAATAATACCATCGTGAATACGATAGCACCTCGTGACCGGGGAATTGGTTTTCTATTTCAAAACTATGCTTTATTTCGCTACATGACAGTCTTTGAAAATATTGCATTTGGCCTTGAGATGCAAGGACTTAGTAAACAGGATATAAAAAAACGTGTTACTGAGTTATTAGACCTCATTGGTCTCAGTGGTTTGGAAAAGCGACATCCCAGTGAATTGTCAGGGGGGCAAAAACAACGTGTTGCTTTTGCGCGAGCCTTAGCCCCAAGACCTAATGTTTTGCTGCTGGATGAACCGTTTGCGGCTATTGACGTTAAGGTGAAAGAAGAGTTACGGAGTTGGCTGAAGGAAACTATTAAAAAAGTGGGCATTACAACTATTTTTGTTACTCATGATCAAGAGGAAGCCGTTGAATTAGCTGATTATATAGTTGTAACCAATCAAGGACGTGTCGAGCAAATGGGGACCTCCCGTGATATTTATGGGGCGCCTCAAACGCCATTCGTGGCGCAGTTTATGGGAAAGTCAACAGAGGTGACATCATATCGGCAGCTGAAAGGCTTTGAAACATCTATCGCGGGCTCGTCTGCTATCATTAGGCCGGAATCGATTAAGATTTATAAAAAGGGCAGTTTAAAACAGTATATGAGCGCTGCCGAGCGAGGCGTCATAGAACGCATCTTGTTTAAGGGGAATCATATGGAATTATGGGTACGTATAGGCGATATTGTGACCTATAGTAATGCTGATTTAGATGGTATGGAATTCGAGGTCGGTGAAGCAGTTGATGTACTTATTTACCGTCTCTATATATTTGAACATAATATGACCCATGTTGTGGAAAACAGCAAAATGAGCACGGATAATCTGTATTATATTTAAGGTGGTGATGAAGCCCATGACGATAACGAAGACGCAAGTATTGCATACAGATGTGTTAATTATCGGTGGCGGTACGGCAGGCTGTTATAGTGCATTAACACTTAGAAGACATAGTTCGGCATCTATTATCATTGCTGAAAAAGCGCATATTAAACGGAGCGGATGTTTAGCTGCGGGGGTAAATGCTCTGAATGCGTATATTGTACAGGGGCGTACCATCGACGATTATGTGGATTATCAAGTGAAAGATGCTAATGGCATTGTACGTCAAGATTTAGCTCGCACCATGTGTGAAGGTTTGAATCGTATAACGGCGGATCTTGAAAAATTGGGTCTTGTCATACTCAAACACGATGATGGGTCTTATGTAGCAAGAGGTAATCGAAACATCAAGATTAACGGTGAAAATATTAAGCCTGTTTTAGCCGATGCGGTGCAACAGTTAGATGATGTTACTGTTATTAACCGGCTTGTTATTACCGATTATCTTGTAGGGGACAATACGATTAAAGGTGCTGTGGGCTTTCATATTGAAACTGGTATAGCGTATGAAATCCGTGCTTCGTATGTAATTGTGGCCACCGGCGGCGCATCAGGTTTATATCGTCCAAATAATCCGGGATTTTCGAGGCATAAAATGTGGTATTCACCATTTAACACAGGAGCAGGCTATGCCATGGGAATTCGTCATGGCGCTGAAATGACGACCTTTGAAATGCGTTTTGTTGCGTTGCGTTGTAAAGATACTATTGCACCGACAGGAACTATTGCACAAGGGGTTGGAGCTAAGCAAGTGAATAGTCACGATGAGGTGTATGAAACAAAATATGGACTCACTACATCTGAGCGAGTATATGGAACCGTTAAAGAAACCTTAGATGGTCATGGACCGTGCTATTTAGATACAACAACTATTACTGATCAGCAAAATGATGATTTATTAAAAGCGTACTTGAATATGGCGCCCAGTCAAACCCTGAAGTGGGTTGACACAGGTTGTGGACCGAAACAGCAAGCCGTTGAGATTGAAGGTACAGAGCCATATATAGTAGGTGGTCATACGGCCAGTGGATATTGGGTTAATACCAATCGTGAAACGACGATTCATAATTTATTCGCCGCCGGGGATGTTGCCGGTGGATGCCCACAAAAATATGTTACGGGCGCTCTTGTAGAAGGTGAGATTGCGGCATTGGAAATTGCTAAACGTATATCTGAGTCGTCTTCCGTTAATGAAAATGATTTGAATGATGTGTTAGAACAGACCGTACAGGAATATAATCATTTTTTACTTTCATCGGGTGAGGAGGAACCGAGATTTTCTGTTTCTGATTTAGAAGAAGCCATGCAGAAAGCAATGGATACATATGCGGGAGGTATCGGTTCCATGTATCAGTACACCACAAAGCAGTTAGAAAAAGCTCAATTAGAAATACAACGAATCGAGTCTCTGGTTCCGTTGTTGCGTGTTCATACCATTAGAGAGCTGGTATTTATATATGAATTAAAAAATAGATTAACTGTCTGTACCGTATTAATTGCACATCTATTAGGCCGTAAGGAAACAAGATGGCATACCTTTGGTGAGTATTTGGATTATCCAGCACTTGATAGTGATGGATTACATTTTGTTAATTCAAGAATGGTTAATGGTTCCATTACGATGATACGGCGGCCATTGGTGAAAAGGGAGGATTCTTATGAGCATAGCGATTGATTCAAAGCGTTGTATAGGATGTAAGCGGTGTACGGTGGTATGTCCTGGCACTCTTATAGAAATGAATGCGTCAGGAAAAGCTCATATGGCTTACCCCCGCGACTGTTGGGGTTGTGTTTCGTGTGTGAAAGAATGTCCTGTACAGGCTATAGCTTTTTATTTGGGGGCTGATATGGGAGGTCAGGGCGGCATGATGACCGTAGAAACAAAAGATCATTTTTTATATTGGCACATTAAGACTGGCGATGGACGACAAGAAACGATTACAATTGATCGTCAAGAATCCAATCAATATTAGAAAGGATAGAAATTATGAGTACATTTTCCCATTTAGATGAATTAGAGGCCGAGTCTATCTATATCATTCGTGAGGTGGCGGCTCAATGTGAAAAACCGGTTATGCTTTATTCTATAGGTAAAGACAGTTCCGTTATGCTACATTTGGCATTAAAGGCTTTCTATCCGGAAAAACCGCCATTTCCGTTTCTTCATGTAAATACAACATGGAAATTTAAAGAAATGATCCGATTTCGAGATGAAACTGCTAAAAATTTGGGTATTGATATGATTGAATACATTAATCTGGATGGTGTGAAAAAAGGTATTAACCCTTTCGATCATGGTTCTGCGTATACTGATATTATGAAGACACAAGCTTTAAAGCAAGCCCTTATGAAATATGGATTCGATGCAGCCTTCGGCGGTGGCCGTCGGGATGAAGAAAAATCACGTGCGAAGGAACGTATTTTTTCTTTCCGTAACGCAGAACAGGCATGGAATCCTAAAAATCAACGACCGGAAATGTGGAACCTTTTTAATACGAAGATTAATAAGGGGGAAAGCATGCGTGTGTTTCCCATATCAAATTGGACGGAAACCGATATTTGGCAATATATTAAGCGTGAACAAATCGATATTGTACCACTTTATTTTGCCGCGGAGCGTCCCGTAGTGGAACGAGATGGCAATATTATCATGATTGATGATGATCGGTT
Organism: Veillonella rodentium; assembly: GCF_900187285.1. Lineage (NCBI taxonomy): Bacteria > Bacillati > Bacillota > Negativicutes > Veillonellales > Veillonellaceae > Veillonella > Veillonella rodentium. The sequence goes on from NZ_LT906470.1 coordinate 401,203, forward strand.
CCCTTTGCAGCCCGGTGAAAAACCGGTTATGAAAAGTGTTCGCTTCAGAACCCTGGGATGTTATCCATTAACTGGCGGTGTAGAGTCAACAGCACATACATTGGATGAAATTATTGAAGAAACATTAAGTGCAGTATCCTCTGAACGGACAACTCGTGTTATCGATAGTGAAGCGGCAGGTAGTATGGAACGTAGAAAAAGAGAGGGGTATTTCTAGTGAAAAGTTTATTAAAATTTATCACCTGCGGCAGCGTAGATGATGGTAAATCTACATTAATCGGACATCTCCTATATGATTCCAAATTGTTGTATGCGGATCAGAAGGAGGCCTTAGAATTGGAAAGTAAGGTCGGTAGTCGCGGCGGTGAAATAGACTATTCCTTACTGCTGGATGGGCTAATGGCCGAACGGGAACAAGGCATTACTATTGATGTGGCGTATCGTTATTTTACTACAGATCATAGAAGCTTTATTGTGGCGGACACGCCAGGTCATGAAGAATATACACGAAATATGGCAGTAGGGGCTTCCTTTGCCGATTTAGCAATTATTCTTGTGGATGCCAGACAGGGTGTACTTGTACAGACAAGACGACATGCTCGTATTTGTAAGTTGATGGGTATTGAACATTTTGTATTTGCGATTAATAAAATGGACCTGGTTGGATATGATGAAGCCCGATTTAATGAGATTAAAGATGAGGTACTGTCCTTACAGGCCGACTTACAACTTCATCAAGTAGAATTGATACCCGTATCGGCTACGGAAGGCGATAATATAACTACATTGTCTGTTAATACACCCTGGTATACAGGCTCTGCATTATTGCCGTATTTAGAGTCCGTTGATATTGAAGCTAAACAAGAGATCGGTTTTTATATGCCGGTACAACGTGTATCAAGACCGGATCATACATTTAGAGGATTTCAAGGAGAAATACAATCCGGTTCCATTCGTGTAGGCGATGATATCAAGATTTTACCAAGTGGAGAAACAGCTAAGGTTAAATCTATTGTTATCGGATTTGATAGGGTGGAAACAGCGAATAAAAATCAGCCGGTATCCATTCAACTTGATCGGGAAGTAGACGTATCTCGTGGTTGTGTACTCTATAAAGATGTTGAGCTTACAGTAAGTGCAAAGGTTGATGCCAATCTGCTTTGGATGGATGACAGTGAGTTGTCAGAAGGTACCGAATACTGGGGAAGCATTGGTACAAAAACTGTATCTGCCGTAGTTTCTAAAATCAGATATAAGATTGATGTTAACAGTGGTGAACGACTTCAAGCTGATGAATTGCATAAGAATGAAATGGCTCATGTTGTGCTTAAATTCCAGGAGCCTATCGCCGTCGATACATTTACTGCCCATAAGGGCATTGGAGAATTTATCTTGATTGACAGAGTCACACATATGACGTCTGCATGCGGTATCATTTTGGCCCGACTTGATGATAATCAAGAATTATATACCTTTGTTAATGGAACTGTAAAAGCACGCGGTGATATATTTGAAGAGTTTTTTTATGATATTGAAGGGTTTAATATCAATAAAGTGCATATAGATAATCAGGTGTACCATGTAGGAGATGTGATTCCTGTACAAGGTGAAAGTTATGTATATCCATCAGATTTTGATATTCTCATACTGCGTGATAAAGTAGCGATTACGGTGCGGGATAAAACGATTACATCAATTGTTCCGTTGCGCGATTATACATATCAAAATTTACCGGTACTGAATGGTCGGGGGTTTTCCATTAATATCCAAAATAGTGCAGTATATGATATTTTTGCGAAGTCTCTTGATACAGATGAGGCCTTTACTGTTGAATGGTATGATACGTGGTTGAACTTTGGTACCTATCGTTGCATCGTATTTAAAAAATAATGTAGATTAGCTCAGAAAGAATTATTGATTGTTAGATTTGGTTATTAGGAGATAACCCCGTATATAGCAATCAGAGTGTATGTTAATTAGATTAATTTGTAACACGATAATAATATTATTGATGTAGAAATATAAATTAAGTTTTTGATAATATTCTTTTGTTGCATGGATTCTATAATAATGTTATAAATAAAATATAAAAATATATTGCCACTAGGGGTGCTTTTGCTGAGATTGACTGTTCAAAACCCTAGACCTGATCCGGATAATACCGGCGTAGGAAAGTGGAGTGATACAGAATGCATTGTGAGACCATTCCATTTGGGGAGGGTCTCATTTTTGTTGGGCATTTCGTAAAGTACCCGGAGTGGCGGATGCATGGCGGTATAGGAGGTATTATGAAAAAGTTAATTCTCGCCGGTATTTGTATGGCTCTGGGTGTGGTATTGTCTACCACGTTCATTCCTGTAGGTCCGGCCCGTATCTTTCCGTTTCAACATATGATTAATGTTTTACTGGCTGTTCTTGTCGGTTCCCGCTATGCCGTGGGGGCGGCGTTCGGTACATCCTGCCTGCGGAATATACTGGCATTGGGCTCGCCGTTGGCATTTCCGGGCAGTATGATAGGGGCCTGGTTATCATCGGTTTTATATAAACGGTATAACGCTATATGGGCGGCGACTCTAGGTGAAGCCATCGGTACAGGTCTCATCGGTGCTATTGTCAGCTATCCGGTGGCCAATTTCTTATTAGGCAAACCGTTGTCCTTGTTGACCTTGATTATATCTTTCTTTATGAGTTCTGTTGCTGGTGCGTGCATTGGTTTCGCAGTATTACAGATATTGTTCCGTCGTAACATATTACATAAGGAGGCATAATGAAACTACATACTGCATTGTCCATAGCCGGTACGGACCCGAGCGGCGGAGCCGGTATTATGGCTGATTTAAAATCCTTTCAGACTCGCCATGTCTACGGTATGGCCATCGTTACCTCTGTAGTTGCTCAAAATACGACAGGCGTTCATCATGTGGAACATGTGTCTCTTGAAAGTATTGAACGGCAGCTGAGCGATGTTTATTCGGATATTGAGCCGCAAGCGGTCAAGACGGGGATGATTGCCCTACCGGAGATGATGGATGTGATCTATCCCTATTTGAATCAATCCATTCCGTATGTAATGGATCCTGTCATGATTGCTACCAGCGGAGATAGACTTGTGTCCGATGAAGCGGTCAATTTTCTGAAAACGAAGCTTATTCCCTTGGCTGCAGTGGTTACGCCGAATCGCAGTGAGGCGGAGGTTTTAGCGGATATGCCTATTTCCGGTGAAAGAGATATCGCTATTGCGGCAAAGCGTATATTATCGGATATGGGACCGCAGGTTGTCGTTATTAAGGGGGGACATATAGGAACAGGTGCGACGGACTATGCTTTCACAAAAAAGGGGGAAGCTCGCAGCTGGACGAGCCCTAAATACGATACAATTCATACGCATGGTACGGGTTGCACCTTTTCGGCCGTCATTACGGCAGAACTTGCCAAGGGGCATGATGTGATGGATGCAATCGGTATCGCAAAGGAGTATATTTCACTTGCCATTAAACATAATCCGGGGCTGGGACACGGTTGCGGTCCTGTTAATCATATGGCGATGAAGCTATAGAGATGCGCGATGGATAGAATGATAGAGGTGAGCAATGATAGAACGGGAAAATCCGTATATATGCGGCCGTGCATGGACGGAGTTACATATGTTACAGGAATTACGGATGAAAAATCCACTTGTAGTCTGTATTACTAATAATGTGGTTAAGACTTTCACCGCTAACGGTTTGTTGGCAGTAGGGGCTTCGCCGGTGATGAGTGAATGTGTGGAGGATTTGGAAAATCTCATAGTTCATGCATCAGCTATGCTCATCAATATCGGAACGGTAACGCCGGATAAATTTGAATATTATAAATCAGCCTTGCGTTTGGCAAAACAGCATCGTGTACCGGTCGTACTGGATCCTGTCGGTTGCCACGCCGGATCCTATCGTCTATCCGTTGCACTGGATTTACTGGACGCTCAAGGTATATCCCTGTTACGGGGGAATCAGAGTGAAATTAAAGCTGTTTATGCTGCCCTTCATGACAATCAGCATGAGTCCTCGCCAGGTAGCGGGCAAGGTGTCGATGGCGGACAGGTTGATGATATTTCATCTGTAATATATAATTTATCCCGATTACTTCATTGTCCTGTAGTCGCTACCGGAACGCTTGATTATGTGTCTGACGGTACACGTGTTTACAGCGTGCCGCACGGACATCCTCTGATGACATCCGTGACGGGAACAGGATGTTTACTCGGTGCTGTATTAGCGGCTTTTATGAGCATCAGCGGTATTTTTTTTAACCGGTTGTCGCAGGCGGAATTTTTAGCCTATGTTTTGGCCTATTACGATATTGCCGGTGAAAGAGCCGCTGAAGCGTGCGGTATGTTATCGGGCAGTTTCAGCACGGCTTTCATCGATGAACTGTATACGATGAATGATGCGGTGCTGAATGAAGCTGATGCGATGCGGCCCGTAATAGTACCTGAACAGTTAAAGGTGTATTTTATATGCGGCACGCAGGATGTAGGGCATAGTGAAGATACATTGCTGGAAACCGTTCAAGCCGCATGTAGGGGCGGTGTGACCTGCTTTCAGTATCGGGAGAAAGGGGATAACACCCTAATCGGAATCGACAAGCTGGCAACGGCACAGAAACTGAAAAATATCTGCGCCGCCTATAATGTGCTATATATCATTAATGACGATGTGGCACTTGCCGTAGCTGTCGGTGCGGACGGAGTTCATGTGGGGCAGGAGGACATGAATCTGGAGTCTGTTCGCAACTATATGGGGCATAAGGTAGTGGGCATTTCAATTCATTCACAGGAAGAACTGAAGCAGACAGATATCGTCCATGCCGACTATGCAGGAATCGGTCCTGTATATCCGACGGGCAGTAAAGCCGATGCGCAGGCGCTATGCGGACCTGAGCGGATTGGAGAACTGCAGCGTGCAGGCTTATCGTTGCCGATTGTCGGAATTGGAGGCATTACACTGGATAATGCCAAGGAAGTTTTACATGAAGGTGCATGTGGTGTGGCGGTTATTTCGGCTATAGCCGGTGCGGATGATCCCTGTGAGGCGGCACAACAGCTGACACAAATCTTTAAAGATAAATAGAAAGCTAAATAAAACAGTTAGAGCGCGATAAAGGCAAAAAAAGACGATGACCGGAGTCATCGTCTTTTGTATTTTAAGGAAGTTGTCAGTGCATACTGAATAGAGGTTGTCTGCACCTGCAGTTTTATAAAACCTGTACCTACAGATTAGATGGATTCTACAAAACGGTGGAAGAATGCTTGTGGATGTGCACAAACCGGGCACATTTTAGGAGCTTCTTCCCCGACATGGATGTAACCGCAGTTGGCACAGATCCATGCTACCGGTTGATCGTTGTGGAATACTTTATTCCCGGAAACTTGAGCAGCCAATGCAAGGTAGCGTTGTTCATGACGAGCTTCAATTTTGCCGACTTCGCGCATTTGGTAAGCGATTTTCGCAAAGCCTTCTTTTTCAGCTTCGTCAGCGAATTCTTTGTACATGGTAGTGTGTTCATAGTTTTCGCCTGCAGCGGCGTCGCGAAGGTTAGCTTCGATATCGGAAGATACATCGCCGCCATGAAGCGCTTTGAACCACAATTTAGCATGTGCGGATTCGTTATGAGCCGTTTCTTCGAAATAATCGGCGATTTCGTTCATGCCGGCCTTGCGGGCAGCGGATGCGTAGAAAGTATATTTTTGGAATGCTTGAGATTCACCTGCGAATGCAGCCTGAAGATTTTTTTCAGTATTAGATCCTTTTAATTCTGCCATGTTCATTGTCTCCTTTGTACTTACAGTTTTCTTGGAATGTTACTTAACGTTTTATTTTCATAACCACCCGGTCGTGAAAGCAATATATGTAGGAATACTTATTCCCTGTATTACATGACTACTTAAGTTTAGATACAATAGAATACTTATTCTGAAAGTTTTATCGACGACTTCGACATAGTCAAGAACACCTGTTCTTTAGTGAAAGAGGCACTTGCCTGTTTATGGAACCGGTACTTACCTAACTCGTTCCGTTTAGCACTTGCTTATATAACAGTTTTATATACAATGGTCTATCCGTATACTTAACGAATAATCATTGTTGACTATATTGTAACATACTAAATGAGAAATGCAAGTGTTTTTACAAAATTTATTTCGAAAAAAATCTAAATGATAAAAGTTATCAATGCAGTGTTTGTGCGGGAAAATAAAGGTTGATAAGTGAGGGAGTTACATGAAATGGAGAAAATGATATTGAGAATGATAACCAAATGA